>CAIWAJ010000721.1:0-2567 GCA_903910565.1 uncultured Rhodospirillales bacterium | reverse complement strand
CGCGACGGTGCTCGACGTCGCGCTGGAGGGGGCGGCGATCGACACCATCACCACCAAGCCGCGCAACCGGCGCAAGGCGCTGCTGATCGCCGATATGGACAGCACGATCGTCACCTCCGAGACGCTCGACGAGATCGCCGCTTTTGCCGGGTTGAAGGACGAGATCGCGGCGATCACCAAGATGAGCATGAACGGCGAGATCGATTTCTCCGAGGCGCTGCGCCAGCGCGTGGCGATGCTCAAGGGCCTGCCGCTCGATGCGCTGGGGAAGACGTGGGCGGCGACCAAGCTGACGCCCGGCGCGCGGGAGCTGGTGGCCACCATGAAGGCGCATAACGCGACCACGGCGCTGGTCTCGGGCGGCTTCACTTTCTTCACCGGGCGGGTGGCGGCGCTGGTGGGCTTCGACATCCACCGCTCCAACGAGTTGCTGCATGATGGAGCGGTGCTGACGGGGGAGGTGGGCGAGCCGATCCTCGATCGGGACGCCAAGCTCGCCACGCTGATCGAACTCGCCGAAGCCCGCGGCATTCAGCTCAGCGCGACGCTGGCGGTGGGCGATGGCGCCAATGATCTGGCCATGCTGCGCGAGGCCGGGCTCGGCGTGGCCTATCACGCCAAGCCGATCGTGGCGGCCGAGGCGCGGGCGCAGGTGCGTTACGGCAATCTGCGCGCGCTGTTGTTCGCTCAGGGGTATCGGTTGGATCAGATCGTCAAGTAAGGAAGCAAGCGCTTCTTTTTGAAAAAAGAAGCAAAAACTTTTCGTCCACTTGCCGACCGGTCTACTCTGGCGTTCCCGCAACACGAGGGGATGGTCAACCCACATCTCTTTGCGGGCCGCCACTGCACTGGCTCAGAGATTTCTAGATACCCCGCACGCGCTCCCTTCATACTTCCTCGAACTTCGTGCCGGTTTAGCCTTGACGGAGATGAGGGTATTGCCCACATCCCGCCTGCACGTCGCGGTTGATCGCGAGTGCTGGTACATACAAACATACAGAGGAATTTAGAATGGACACGACCTATCGACTGGTAGCCCTCGGTGACGAAAGAAACGTAGGGCAAACGGCTGCTTCACCTGATCTCGCAAAACTCGTTCCGGGCGGGTTAGTTCGAGGTGATGGACGATTAGGGATCGAACGGACAGATTGGAGAGAGAAATTCAACGTCATGTCCGTTTATCGGACAATTCTCATTGAGGCTGAAGATCAGCCTGGACAATGGGTAATCGGGAGCAACTAAAACTGATATGCAGGGTGCCGCTAGTGTCCTTTGTAACACTGCAGGCGGCGCTCTGCATTGCAGCTTACTATGGCAGCCACGCAATCGGCACGGTGTCCGCCTTCACATAAAGCGGATGCCAGGGTGACCCGTCCGCGCTGAGTTTTAGCACGTGGAGCGGGTGCCCGGCGGCGGCCAGCATCCGCGCGGCCCGCAGCCCGGCGCCATGGAGGGATTTCGCCTTGGGGCTGCCATATCCGGCGAGGATGAACGCCGATCGCGCCGCCATGTCCCGTAGGGCCGCGTCGTTTCCTGGCCCGATCGGGTCATCGACTGTGTCCAGGGTTTCCTGGAAGGTCGCGCGATAGGCGGCGGAGTTGGCGACGTAGAGCCGGCCGTAGCCCCAGCGCATGGCGAAGCCGATGGCGCGGTTGACCGTGCGGTCGCTGCCCTCGTGGCCGGCGGCGGAGGGGTTCATCATCAGCGCCATCATCGCGGGCTTCGCCGGCTCCCAGGTGAGGTGCAGGCGGTAGCGGTAGCAGTTGTTCGGGCCGCCATACTCTGCCTCGGGCACCACGCCGGCCGGGTAGGCGATTGGCTTGGTGCCGGGGTCGTGCGCGCTCAATGCAGGCCGGCCACGGGAATGAGGCCGGGGCCGGGGCGGTGGATTGTGAGGGCGCGGTGGAGTTCGTCGTGCCGGCCGGTTTCGATGCAGGCGCGGATGAGGGTGAATTCGACGATGTCGTGCTGCGCCCGGCTGCCGCCGCCCATGCGGTCGGTCTGGCCCATCAGGGGGGCGAGATGGGTAATCGTGCCGGCGTAGTCGCCGTTTGCATAGGCGGCGAGGCCGAGCGCCGCCTCGGGGCCGAAATCGCCGCCGATGTAGCGGTCTTCGCGGACTTGCTCGGTGATGGCGGCGAGACGTGTCTCGAAGGCGGTTGAATTGCCGGCGACGGCGCCGGCGAGCAGCAAATGCACGTCGATGAAGGGGCCGGCGGGCTTCGGCACCAGGCGGTTGGCCAGGGCGTCCAGCGCGCGCCAACGCGCGGGGTCACGCGGGTTGCCGGCAAGCTCCATGCGCCAGAGATACTGCACGGAATCGATCAGCTTGATGCGGGTCGGCCCTTGGTGCTTGTCGGGCGCCACCGCGTCGGCGAATAGGCGTTCGGCGGCTTCGGGGTTGCCGGCGTGGAGTTCGGCGAGGGCGCCGGCGAGCAGCAAATGCACGTCGATGAAGGGGCCGGCGGGCTTCGGCACCAGGCGGTTGGCCAGGGCGTCCAGCGCGCGCCAACGCGCGGGGTCACGCGGGTTACCGGCAAGCTCCATGCGCCAGAGATACTGCACGG
>CAIWAJ010000720.1:0-1747 GCA_903910565.1 uncultured Rhodospirillales bacterium | reverse complement strand
TCCTCGCTGCTCGGCGTCATCCAGTTCGGCAGCGGGGCGGCATTTGGCGCAATTGCGGGTGCCCTTTTGAACCAGACGGTACTCCCGATGGCCCTGTTCATGGGTGCCGGAGGAATCGCGAGCTTCGTGGTCTACCGGCTGCTGGTCTCCCGCGATGCCGGTTGACTTCCCCGCCCCATCGGCGAAACCTCCCGGCAACTCTTGGAGGACACCATGACCGCTCCCCGTCAGATGCTGACCGGCCGCGCCGTCTGGACCGGCGCCGAACTCGATCGCGCCGGCGACTGGATTCGCAGCTTCTCGCCCGCCCATCTCGCCGAGATCGACGCGGCGCTGCAGGGGCTGAAGCGCCGCGGCACTACGCTGTTCGGCTTCGGCGCCGAGGATTTTCCGCTGCCGCAGACCGCGGAGCTGCTGGAGGATATCTCCGACGAGTTGGAGAACGGCCGCGGCGCCGTACGCCTGCGGGGCATCGAGCCGACGCGCTATTCCGATGACGATCTGCGCCAGATTTTCTGGGGCATTGGCCGCCATCTCGGCACCGCCATCTACCAGAACGCCTCGGGCGAAATCATGGGCGAGGTGCGCGACGAGACCAAGCTGGCGGTGAAGACCTTCGACGAGACCGCCGAGGGCGCCGTCGCCTCCGCCCGGGCCCGTTCGCGCTCCACCGGCCCGCTGCGCTGGCATACCGATCGCTGCGACGTCATCGCTTTGCTCTGCGCCCGCAATGCACGGGAGGGCGGCATCTCCAAGCTCGCCTCCATCCCCGCCATCCACAACGAGATCCTGCGCCGCCGCCCGGATTTGCTGGACGTTCTGTGCCAGGACTACTGGCGCATGCGCCCGCGCGACGAGGATGGGGTCTCGAAGGACAACGTGTTCGCCCAGCCTGTCTTCGGCTTCCGCGACGGCAAGATCACCAGCCAATATTCGCGCACCTATGTGGAGCAGGCGCAGGAAGTCGCCTGGGTGCCGCGCCTCACGGCGGCGCAGAACGAGGCGCTCGATCTGCTGGCCGCGGTGGCGGAGGAGATCTGCGCGCACTCCGCCTTCGTGCCGGGCGACATCCAATTGCTCAACAACCACGTGATCTACCACGGCCGCACCGCCTATGCCGATGACGCGGCCAGCCACCAGGAACGCCTGCTGTTCCGCCTCTGGCTCGCCATGCCCAACAGCCGCGCATTGCCCGAGGGGTTCGACAACCTCTGGGGCAGCATCGCCCCCGGCGCCCTGCGCGGCGGTGTCCTCCAGCCGGCGACCGGCCTGCGCATTCCCGCCTGAACCTCCAGACCCGGATCCGACATCATGCCCGACGATACCTCTCCCCCCGCCGGCAGCGCCCTGCCGCTCGCCCGCCTGACGGTGCTGGACCTCACGCTCGCCCGCGCCGGGCCCACCTGCGTGCGCCATCTCGCCGACTGGGGCGCCAACGTGATCCGCATCGAGCCGCCGCCGGGCGATGGCGAGGGGATCACCGGCAACCGTGACGGCTCGGACTTCCAGAACCTGCACCGCAACAAGCGCACCATGTGCATCGACCTCAACTCCCCCGAGGGCCATGCTGTGTTCATGAAGCTGGCGGCCAAGGCGGATATCGTGGTCGAGAACATGCGGGCCAACGTGAAGCACCGCCTCAAGGTCGACTACGAAACCATCCGCGCCATCAACCCGCGCATCGTCTATGCCTCGATCTCCGGCTTCGGCCAGGACGGGCCCTACGGCAAGCGCGCGGGCGTGGACC
>CAIWAJ010000719.1:0-8460 GCA_903910565.1 uncultured Rhodospirillales bacterium | reverse complement strand
CTGGGACAGCGTAATGCCGGAGACCACGACGGCGGCGATGGGGCGGACCGACGGGCGCTATGCCGCCTGGAACGACCACAAGGCCTTCATGGACGCCAGCTTCGCCGCCGCCATCCGCGCCGGCACCGAGGCGCTGCATGCCGCCGATCCGGCCGCGCTGGCGGCGATCGAGGGTGGACAGATCCCCGGCTGGGGCGGGTGGAACTACGCGGAGCTGGCCGGCGCGGTCGATCTGATGGAGATCTACGACGTCGGGCAGAACGTCGAGATCGCCCGGTCGCAGAACCCCGGCCTGATCCCGATCGGCACCGTGTTCGGCCATGACGAGGCGGCACGGCGGCAGATCTGGCACGCGGCGCTGGGCGGCAGCCGCGGGCTGATCCTGTGGGACGACGACGACAGCATGCTCCGCGACGACGGCACACCCGGCCCCGCCGGCGCCGCACTGGCGCCGGCGCTGGGCGCGTTGCGCGGCGGGCTTGGCGCCCTGCTGATCGCCTCGCCCCCTCCCCCCTCCCCGGTCGCGGCGCTGTACTCGCCCGCGAGCTTCCGCCTGCGCTGGCTGCTCGACCACCGCGCCGCCGGGGACGCCTGGACGCGGCGGTCCTCCGAGCTGGAAGGCGAGGACAACGCTATCCGCGCGGCGATGCGCTCCGTCGCCGCCGCCTTCGGCGCGCTCGGTCTCGCGCCGCGCTGGATCACCCCCGAGCAACTCGCCGCCGGCCTGCCGGCCGATATCCGCGTGCTGGCGCTGCCCGGCGCGCTGGCGTTGTCGGACGCCGAGATAACCGCCATCGCCGCCTTCGCCGGCCGCGGCGGCCAGGTCGTCAGCGAAGGCGAAACCGGCGCCTTCGACGGCGATGCCAATTGCCGCGCCGGACCGGCACTGCGCCCCGGCCTCGCCACGGCGCTCGACCCGGCCAACTTGCGCCGCAGCCTCGCCACCGCCGGTATCGTGCCCGAGATCACCGCCGAAGACGCCGCCCGCATCACGCTGCGCCGCAGCGGCGCCGCCACCCTGGCCGGCATCGAATTCCCCGCGGATATCAGCGGCCCGCGCACCATCACCCTCGCCGCGCCCGCCTTCGTCCGCGACCTCGCCCGCGACCCCGCGGTCTGGACCCGCACCGACCGCCTGACCTTCGAGGCCGGCACCGAACGGCCGGCACTGCTCGCCCTGCTGCCCGCGCCCCCTGTGCCACCCAGCATCTTGGCGCCCTCCGTGGCGCGGGCCGGCGACCGCGTGACCGCCGAACTGCGCCTGCCGGGCGCTGGCGTGCTGCATGTCGAACTGCGCGATCCATCCGGGCGCCTCGCCGGGGCCTATTCGGGCAATGCGCGTGTGGACGGCGGACGCGTGACCTGGGCTGTTCCCTTCGCCCTTGATGACGCGGCGGGGGAGTGGGTGCTCAGGGTGCTCGATGTGCTGGGGGGCGGCTCGGCGCGGGCGGTGATTCGGGTTATCGCGGGGGGAAGGAAGTAAGGAAGCGCTTCTTTTTTGGAAAAAAGAAGCAAAAAACTTTTGGCACTTTGTTGCCGTTGGCGGGGTTTTTTAGGCGGGATTCCGCATTTAATTAACTAATCGAAATGATATGGACACGATTCTCCCACGTGCGAGGATGTGGTTTTTGACTTCGTCGGTCGCGCATGGCGATGCCGGTGGGGGACGTTGTGGGGCGTGCGGCCACACGCGGCCTTGCGGCGGGCGGACGGGGTGCGGGTTTAGGGATGTCGCGCGCGGGGCGCGCAACGATGGTACGGCGTGCCGGGCGCGCGCCGATGGCGCGATGCGGGCGCACGTCTCCTGCCCGCTTGCCTCGGGCTCGGCGCGGGGTGACCGGGGCGGCGATGTGGGGGACGGCGATGTGGGGGACTGGCGGCGGCGCGGTGGCGAGGCGGTGCATGAAGGCGGCGAAATCGTTGGAGAGTTTTTCCAGGCTGGCGCGCAAGGCGCGGCCGCCGGGGAGGAAGCGCCAGAACCCGAGCGTGCCGGTGATTGCCGCGAGCAGCCCGCACACGACCTCAGCCAGACGGACCGCGGGATGCGGTTCGCCGTGGGTGAGCTCAGGGGATGAAGTCGCCTGGGTCATGACCTCGACTTTAGATGAATAAACAATCTTAGTCAAGGACAATTTTCAAAATTTCTGGATAATTTGCGTCGTCCCACCCGAGGGGGGAAAGCGTTCCGACGGCCTCAAGGAGTGGGGGCGCGATGGTGGGAGCGGTACACACCAGACGGATAGAAGTTCTTTGCTTCTTTTTTTCAAAAAAGAAGCGCTTTCACACCATATGGCAGGCCGCCCGATGACCGGGCGCGATATCGCGCAAGTCAGGCGTCTCGGCGCGGCAGCGGGCTTCGGCGCGGGGGCAGCGCTGGGCGAAGGCGCAGCCGGCGGGGCGGTTGAGCATGGAGGGGACTTCGCCGGCCAGGGCCGGTTTGCGCACGCGGTCGGGGTCCGGACGGGGGACGACGTCGAGCAGGGCCTGGGTGTAGGGGTGCTGGGGCGCGGCGTAGAGGGCGGCGCGGGAGGCGATTTCGACGATGCTGCCGGCGTACCTGACGGCGACATTGCGCGACCTGCTGCGGACAACCGCGAGATCATGGGCGATGAAGAGGTAGCCGAGGCCGAAGCGCTCTTGCAGATCGAGCAGGAGGTTGACGATTTGCGCCTGCATCGAGACATCGAGCGCGGAGACGGGTTCGTCGCAGACGATGAATTCGGGGCGGAGTGCGAGGGCGCGGGCGATGCCGATGCGCTGGCGCTGGCCGCCGGAGAATTCGTGGGGGTAGCGATCGGCGGAGGCGGCGGGGAGGCCGACCATGTCGAGCAGTTCGGCGACGCGTTCGGCGCGTTCGGCGCGGGGGAGGCCGCCCTTGATGTCGAGCGGTTCGGCGATGGCGTCGCGGACGCGCATGCGCGGGTTGAGCGAGCCGTTGGGGTCCTGGAAGACGAACTGCATGCGATGGCGGACAGTGGCGAGGCGGGCGCCGCCGCCGGGGCCGGTGACGGTTTCGCCGAACAAGGTGACCTCGCCCGAGGTGACGGGGATGAGACCGATCAGCATGCGGCCGGTGGTGGATTTGCCGGAGCCGGATTCGCCGACCAGGCCGAGGGTTTCACCGGCGGCGATGTCGAAGCTGACATTGTTCACGGCGCGAAGCGTGCGGTCGGGGCCGGTGGGGAATTCCTTCACCAGGTCGCGCGCGATGACGATGGGGGGGCTCATGGCGCGGTCTTCCGGCGCAGGCGGGGCGGGCAGCGGGCGAGGTGGTTGTCGCCGACGGTGACCAGATCGGGGGCGGCTTCGCGGCAGGCCGGTTCCACCTCGGCGCAGCGCGGCGAGAAGCGGCAGCCGGGGATGCGGCGGGCGGGGTCGGGGATGCTGCCGGCGATTGTGGGCAGGCGGGTGACGTCGTGATCGAGCGGCGGAATGGCAGCCAGGAGGCCTGATGTGTAGGGGTGCATGGGCTGGCGGAACAGAGCGCGGGCGGGGGCGGCCTCGACGACGCGGCCGGCGTACATGACGAGGACGCGGCGGGCGAATTCGGCGATCACCCCGAGATCGTGGGAAATCAGGATGACGGACATGCCGAGCTCGGCCTGGAGATCGCGCAGGAGGTCGAGGATCTGGGCCTGGATGGTGACATCGAGCGCGGTGGTGGGTTCGTCGGCGATGAGGAGTTTGGGGCGGCAGGCGATGGCGATGGCGATCATCACGCGCTGGCGCATGCCGCCGGAGAGCTGGTGGGGATAGGCATCGACGCGATGGGCGGCGTCGGCGATGCGCACCATGTCGAGCAGCCCCACCGCACGCCTTCGCGCGGCGCTCCGATCCAATCCCTGGTGCAGCATCAGGGTTTCGCTGATCTGGTCGGCGACGGTGAGCACCGGGTTCAGCGAGGACATCGGGTCCTGGAAGATCATCGCGATCTCGCCGCCGCGAATGCGCCGCATGGCGCGCTCGGGCAGTTTCAGCAGGTTCTGCCCGGCATAGTCGATGCTGCCGGTGGGAATGCGGGTGGTGGAGGCGGCGTGCAGGCCGAGGAGGGACAGGGCGGTGACCGATTTGCCGCTGCCGGATTCGCCGACGATGCCCAGCGTCTCCTGGGCGCCCAGCTCGAAGCCGACCTGCTCGACGGCGGTGAGCCAGCCGGCATCGGTGCGGAATTGCACGGTGAGGTCGCGCACGGCGAGGAGGGGGGTGGTCATGCGGGTCGCCAGGAGGCAAGGAAGGGTGTTCTTTTTGTGAACAAAAAGAACCAAAAAAACTTTTTATTCCATGCTCGATGCTGCCTTGCCCATGCGGGATCGCCGGAGCGGTGCGCTGTAGTGGATAAAAGTTTTTTGCTCCTCTTTTTTTTCCAAAAAAGGAGCACTTCCTTCGCCTGCGCGTCTATCATGTCTCGACCTTCAGGCGCGGATCCAGCACGTCCCGCAGGCCGTCGCCGAGGAGGTTCATGCCGAGGGTGGCGAGGCTGATGGCGAGGCCGGGGAAGAACATGATCCACCAGGACTCGACGGCCTGGTCGCGGCCTTCGGCGATGATGTTGCCCCAGGAGGGGGCGGGGGGTGGGGGGCCGATGCCGAGGAAGGAGAGGGCGGCTTCGGCGAGGATGGCGTAGGCGAAGTCGAAGGTGAGTTGGACCAGGAGCGGGCCCATGCAGTTGGGCAGCAGATGCTTCCAGATGATGCGCAACGAGGAGGCGCCGGAGACGCGGGCGGCGTCGACGAATTCGAGCTCGCGGACGACGAGGGCGGAGGCGCGGACGATGCGGGCGGTGCGCGGGATGTAGGCGACGGAGAGGGCGACGATGAGGCTGCCGATGTTGGGGCCCATGGCGGCGGCGAGGCCGATGGCGAGGATGATGGCGGGGAAGGCCATCAGCCCATCCATCAGGCGCATGATGACGGCATCGAGCCGGCGGTACTGGGCGGAGACGATGCCGGCGATAGTGCCGACCAGGCCGGAGAGCAGGGCGACGCCGAGGCCGATGGAGAGGGAGAGGCGGGCGCCGTAGAGGCAGCGGGTGAAAACATCGCGGCCGAAATTATCGGTGCCGAACCAGTAGGCGGCTTGGGGCGGGCGGAAGCGGATGCGGGCGCGCATCGCCGTGGGGTCGAAGCTGGTGATCAGCGGCGCGAAGATGGCAGCCAGCGTCAGCAGCACGACGATGACGAAGCCGATGCGGAAGGAGCGGTGGCGCGCGAGGCGGCGCAGTACCTGGAAGCGCCGGCGCGGGGCAAGGAGTTCGGCGGGCGGCTCAGTCATAGCGCACGCGGGGGTCGACCCAGGTGTAGACGATGTCGACCATCAGGTTGATGGCGACGAACATGAAGGCCAGTGCCAGGAGGGTGCCCTGCACCATCGGGTAGTCGCGGGTGAGGATGGCCTGGACGATGAGGCGGCCGACGCCGGGCAGCGCGAAGACCTGCTCGATCACCACCGACCCGCCCATCAGCAGGGAGAGGATGATGCCGGTGGCGGTGACGACGGGGATGAGGGTGTTGCGGAAGGCGTGCTTGGCGATGGTCTGCCACTCCGAGACGCCCTTGGCGCGGGCGGTGCGGATATAGTCCTGATCCAGCACATCGAGCGTGGCGGAGCGGGCCATGCGGGCGAGGAAGCCGATCTGGAACAGCGCCAGCATCGCCGCCGGCTGCAACAAGGCGAGCAGCCAGGGCAGCACGCCCTGGGAGAGCGGCACGTAGCCCGAGGCGGGCAGCCAGCCCAAGGTGACGCTAAACAGGATGACCGAGAGGATGGCGATCCAGAAGCCGGGCACGGAGACGCCGACCAGAGCGAGGAACATCACCGCGGAATCGATCCAGGTGTTGCGGAACTTCGCCGCCGCGACGCCGAACAGGATGCCGACGGGGATGGTGATGGCGAAGGACACCAAGGTGAGGGACAGCGTGACTGGCATGCGGTCGGCCAGCGCCGAGAGCACGCTTTCATTATGGATAATGGACGTGCCGAAATCGCCCTGGGCGAGGTGCCACAGCCAGACGATGAGCTGTTCAGGGATGGAGCGGTCGAGCCCGAGTTGATGGCGGATGCGCTCCACCGCTTCAGGCCCGGCCTCGGTGCCCGCGATGATGACGGCGGGGTCGCCAGGCAGCAGGTGCATCAGGAAGAAGGCGAGCACGGCCACCACGAGGATGACCGGCACGGCCTGTCCGAGGCGATAGGCGAGGCGGCGGAGAAGTTTCATGCGCTGTCCGGTCGCCTCGCCGTGCCGCTTATTTCACCCACACATCCCAGAAGCGCTGCATGTAGTACGGCTTGATGTTGGCGAACTTGCCGTTCATGCCGCGCAGATCGGCGATGTCGGCCACCTTCACGAGGTAGCCTTCCTCGAGGAAGTACTTCTCGATGCCGTCCCAGATCCGCTTGCGCTCGGCGAAATCGGTGGTGGCGAACATCTTGGCGTAGCCGTCGGTCACCACGGGATCGTCGGGGTTCTGTGCATAGGCCAGCGAGAGGCGCCACTGCTGCGGGCCGAGCAGCGGGCCGGAGCACAGGCCGGTGATGGTGATGTTCCAGCCGCCGGTGCCGCGCGCCATGTCGCCGGCATTGGTGGTCCAGTCCACCATCTTCAGCTCGACGTTCATGCCGGCCTTTTTCATCTGCTCGGCCAGCACCTGGCTGCTGTCGCGCATGTAGGCGTAGTTGTTGTTGGTCTCGAGCACGATCTTCTCGCCGGCGTAGTTGCCCTGCTTGAGCAGCGCCTTGGCCTTCTCGACGCTCTTCTGGTCATACCAGGGCGCGCCGACGGTGGTGTGATAGGCCGAGGGCTTGAACATCAGGGAGGGGTTGCGGTCCCACACCTGGCCGGCGGCCTCCATCATCTCCTCGGCATCGACCAGAGCAGCGACGGCCTGACGGACGTAGTGATTGGTGGAGATGCCGTTCTTGGCGTGCTGGATAAAGGTGGCCTGGCAGAACGGGATGACCGACATCACGGTGACGTCCTTGTTCCCCTTCAGCCGCTTGGCGAGATCGCCCGGGATGGTGGCGATGAAATCCGCGCCACCGGACTGGATGGCGGCGATGCGGGTATTCGCCTCGGGCACCGAGTTATAGCGGATGCTGTCGAGATAGGCGGTCTTCTTGCCGGCGTAGCCGTCCGGCCCCTTGGCGCTGTCATCGGCGACGTAGTTGTCGTTGCGCTTGAGCACGAGGTGGCTGTCACGCGCCCATTCCGCGACCATGTAGGGACCCGTACCGACGAGGTCGCCATCGCGCGCCGGCTTGTCCTTCTGCTCGGCGGGGAGGATGGAGAAGGAGTAGGTCGGCGTTTTCATCACCTCGACGAACAGCGAGTTCGGCTTGTTGAGCTTGATGATGAAGGTATAGGGGTCCGGCGTTTCCATCGCCGCCACGTCGGCCAGGGCCGGGGCGTTGGGGCTCACCTTCTTGTAGCGCTCGTAGCTCGCCAGAACGTCAGCGGCGGTCATCTCCTTGCCGTTGGAGAATTTGACGCCCTTGCGCAGGCTGAAGGTGAAGGTGCGGCCATCCGGCGAGATATCCACCTTGGAGGCCAGCATCGGCTTGGCCGCGTAGTCCTCGCCCATGGCGACGAGGCCCTCATGGACGTGGTGGATGGTCTCGAGATCGGCCACCGCGTTGGCGACATGCGGGTCCATCGTGCCCACCGCGGAGACGTTGGCGTAGACCAGGCTGCCACCCTTCTTCTGTGCCATCGCCGGCCCGCTCGCCACAGCGAGCCCGCCCGCGACCAGCGCGGTTCCCAACAGCAACGCAGTCCGTCTCGGATTGACCATTATGCCCGCCCCCCGGGTTGTTGGTTGCACGGGACCGCGCCGCGAAGCCTCGCCGCACCGGCCGACCGCCAATTGCGAAACACTGAAGAGCCGGCGGGCGGGAGTCAATTCTTCCGTGCGAGTATAATGGTCTGTACGACCGCCATTGCGGCGAGCTGGGCGGCGATGATCGCGTAGGGCCAGCTCCAGCCGATATAGGGGACCGCGAAGGCGAACAGGCTGGGGGCGAAGACGTAGCCGAGGAAGATGAACAAGGTGGAGGCCGAGGTCGCGTCCGCGATCTCGTCGGGGGGCGCGAGGCGGGCCACCTCGGCCATCACGATGCCGTTCCAGGAGGCGCAGAAAAAGCCGCAGGAGGTGGTGACCAGCACCACCACGGCGAGTGGCGCGTCGGCCGGCAGGAAGGCGTAGGCGAGCAAAGCGAGGACGGCGACATAGGCCTGAATCACCAGGTTCACGTCCGACCGGCCAGTGCGGTCGGCCACCCAACCGAGCACGATGCGCGCCACCACGCCGGCCATCTGCAGGCAGGAATAGGCGAAGCCGGCATCCACCAGCCCGAGCCCGCGCTGGGTGAGATAGGTGACGGAGAAGCTGTAGAGCGTGCCCTGGGCGCAGGAGAAGGAGATCGCCAGCAGCGTCACCGCCAGCAGCGTCTTGTCCCGCCCCAGCG
>CAIWAJ010000718.1:0-2649 GCA_903910565.1 uncultured Rhodospirillales bacterium | reverse complement strand
CCTTTTTTGAAAAAAAGGAGCAAAATACTTCTATCCTATTGGCGTGTACCGCTCCCAACCATCCCGCTTGCGTACGCCAACGGCATGGATGGATTGAAAAGTTTTTTTGGTTCTTTTTGTTCACAAAAAGAACTCCCTTCCTGCCTGCTTGCCTTTTCCCCCGCTTGGCGCGACTAAGCCGGCATGAGCGCGCGCATGATTGCCACCTATCACGTCACCGCCGAGGCGGCCTCGATCGAGGCGCGGGCGCTGGGGATTGCGGTTGAGCAGAGTGTGGAGATGCCGGTGGAGGGCATCGATGACCCCGGGGTGTTGGAGGGGATTGTCGGGCGGGTGGAGGCGATTGGCGAGATCGGGCCGGGGCGGTTCGAGGTGCGGATCGGGCTGGCGGCGGAGACGGTGGGGGGGGATGCGGGGCAGTTGTTCAATATGCTGTTCGGCAATACCTCGATCCAGGAGGGGGTGGAGCTGGTGGATGCGGAGCTGCCGGCGGGGATTTTGGCGGCGCATGGCGGACCGAATATCGGCACGGCGGGGCTCAGGGCGCGGACGGGGGCGGTTGGGCGGGCGCTGACCAGCGGGGCGCTGAAGCCGCAGGGGCTGCCGGCGGAGGGGCTGGCGGCGATCGCGGGGCGGATGGCGGAGGGGGGGATCGACCTGATCAAGGACGATCACGGGCTGGCGGATCAGGCGTATTCGCCGTTTGTGGCGCGGGTGGACCGGGTGGCCGAGGCGCTGGATGGGGTCGCGGCCAGGACGGGGAAGCGGACGCTGTATATTCCGAGCCTATCGGGCAATCTGGACGACATGCGCGGGCAGGTCCGGCATGGGATGTCCCGGGGGATCGGGGCGTTTCTGATCGCGCCGGTGATCGCGGGGATGGCGACGTTTGCGACTTTGGTGCGGGAGTTTCCCGCGGTGGGGTTCATGACGCATCCGACGCTGTCGGGGATCGCGCGGATCGCGCCGCCGCTGTTCTATGGCAAGCTGTTCCGGCTGCTGGGGGCGGATGCGGTGGTGTATCCCAACCATGGCGGGCGGTTCGGCTACAGCACGGCGACATGCCTGGCGCTGGCGGCAAATTGCCGGGCGGAGTGGGCGGGGAAGCGGGCGTGCCTGCCGACACCGGCGGGGGGGATGACGGTGGCGCGGATTCCGGAGATGCTGGATTTCTACGGCGCGGACACCATACTGCTGATTGGCGGCGCGCTGCTCGCCACGCGGGAGCGGTTGACCCGGGAAGTCGCCGCGTTTGTCGACGCTGTTGCCGCGCATTCATATCGCTGAGGGACCATGGACCAGGATCGCTCGCCGCCGTTCCGCGCCTTCCAGGAGTATCGCTGGGAGGGGGTTGCGCATCTGCCGTACAAGGAGGACGCGACGACGCCGTTCAAATCGGTGACGCGGCAGGTGTTGTTCCATGAGCCGGACATGGGCTGCGAGTTGCGCTATTTCGAGGTGTCGGCGGGGGGGTATTCGACGCTGGAGCGGCATGAGCATGCCCATGCGGTGCTGATCCTGAGGGGCAGCGGGGATTGCATGGTGGGGGAGGAGGTTCGGGCGGTGGCGACGAATGACCTGGTGTCCATCCCGCCCTGGGCGTGGCATCAGTTCCGCGCCACGCTGGGTGAGCCGCTTGGGTTTCTCTGCATGGTCAATGCGTTGCGGGACAAGCCCCAGTTGCCAACGGCGGAGCAAATGGCGGAGATGCGGCGTGTGCCGGCGGTGGCGGGGTTTCTCGATACGACGGAGCGCGGCGCATGATGGGCGTGAAGGCGATCATTTTCGACACGTTCGGCACGGTGGTGGACTGGCGGGGCAGTCTGATCGCGGAGCTGACGGCGTTCGGCGCGGCGCGCGGGATTGCGGCGGACTGGGTGGGACTGGTGGACGCCTGGCGGGCGAATTACGCGCCCTCGATGGACCGGGTGCGCAAGGGCGAGCAGCCTTGGACGAAGCTCGACGATCTGCATCGCGCGACGCTGGATCAGCTGGTGGTGGAGTTCGGGGTGCGCGGGTTGAGCGAGGCGGATCTCGACCATATCAACCGCGGGTGGCATCGGTTGACGCCGTGGCCGGATGCGGTGGCGGGGCTGACGCGGTTGAAGGCGAAGTACATCATCGCGCCGATGTCCAACGGGAATGTGTCGCTGCTGCTGAACATGGCGAAGCACGCGGGCACTCCGTGGGACATGATTTGCGCGGCGGAGTTGTTCCGCCATTACAAGCCGGACCCGGAGACGTATCTGGGGGCGGCGGCGCTGCTTGGCCTGGCGCCGGGCGAGGTGATGATGGCGGCGGCGCATAACGGCGATCTGGCGGCGGCGCGAAACTGCGGGTTGAAGACGGCGTTTTTCCCGCGCGTCAGTGAATATGGGCCGCACCAGAAGCGGGATTTCGCCGCCGATCAGGCTTGGGATGTGGTGGCGGCTGATATTGAGGATCTGGCGGGGCGGATGGGGTGTTAGGAAGGGTCTTCTTTTTCTGAAGAAAAAGAAGCAAAAAGACTTTTATCCTTTTGCTGCGCGCCCTCCGGGGACAGCGCGAAGCAAACGGATAGAAGTTTTTTGGTTCTTTTCTCCAAAAATGAACCGCTTTCTTACTTAAACAGCCTCGACCGGCGCATCCCAGGTGGTTTTGAACTCCCGG
>CAIWAJ010000717.1:0-4515 GCA_903910565.1 uncultured Rhodospirillales bacterium | reverse complement strand
GGCGACGCCGACATGGCCGTGGCAATCGACGAAGCCGGGGGTGACGAACTTGCCGTGGCAGTCAATCTCATGCTCGCCCGCCTCGGGCCGCCCGAGCGGTTTGATGGCCATGCCCGGGGTGCCGACGCGGCGGATTTCCGCGATCTTGCCGCCCTCCACCACGATATCCACCGTGCCCCAGGGCGGCGCGCCGGTGCCGTCGATCACAGTGGCGCCGCGCAGGACCATGCGCTTGAACGGGCCGAGGCCGCGATCGCGCGAGGTCGCCGGGGTGGGGCCGGGCATGCTGGCCTGGGCGTATCTGGCGATCGGTTCTTCGCCAATTTCGATGCTGGACATGCGCGGGCCCCTTTGTGCTGTGGGGGGATTTGTGCGCCGTTGTGGGTTTAAGGCAAGGGGTAGGAAGGTCTCCTTTTTTGGAAAAAAAGGAGCAAAAAACTTTTATCCCTCTGGTTGGTACCGCTCCCAACTCTCCCGAGTGGTGTACGCCAACGGCATGGAATGGAAAGAAAAGTTGTTTTGGTTCTTTTTGTTCACAAAAAGAACCGCCTTCCCGCTACCCCAGTAGCCGCCCGATCACCCGTGCCGTGTAGTCCACCACCGGGATGATCCGCCCGTAATTGATCCGGGTTGGCCCGATCACGCCGATGGCGCCGACGATGCGGTTGGCCGCGTTGCGGGCGGGGGCGACCACCATGGAGACGCCGGAGGTGCCGAACAGGCCGCTTTCGGCACCTATATAGATGCGCACCCCCTCCGAGCCCTCGGCGAGTTCGAGCAGGCGGAGCATGGTCTCCTGGGTTTCCAGCCGATCGAACAGCATCTGGATGGCGGCGAGGCGCTCAATCTGGGTGATATCGGCCAGCAGCTTGCCTTGGCCGCGCACGATCAGGGAGCCGCCGCGCCCTTCGGAGGACCAGGTGGCGAGGCCGGCCTCGACGACCAGGGCCGACAGGCTGTCGAGCTGGGTGCGGTTCTCGGTGATCTCGGTGGTGACGATGGTGCGCAGTTCGGCGAGCCCGCGGCCGGCGAGGCGGTTGTTGAGGTAGTTGCCGGCCTGTTGCAGGGCGGAGGGGGGCATGCCCGGCGGCGTCTCGATGACCCGGTTTTCCACCTGGCCCTCGGCGTTGACCAGCACCACCAAAGCGCGGCCGGGGCCGAGGGGGACGAATTCGATGTGCTTGAGCGGCCCTTCGGATTTCGGCGCCAGGACGAGCCCGGCGGCGGCGGAGAGGCCGGAGAGCATGGAGGAGGCTTCGGTGAGCGTCTCTTCCATGCTGCGCCCGGCGAGGGCGAGCTTGGCGGTGATGGCCTCGCGCTCGTCCTCGGTGAGTTCGCCGAATTGCAGAAGCCCATCGACGAACAGGCGCAGACCAAGCTCGGTTGGCAGCCTTCCGGCCGAGGTGTGTGGCGCGAACAGCAGCCCGGCGTCGGTGAGGTCGGCCATGACGTTGCGGATGGTGGCCGGCGAGAGGTTGAGGGGCAGGCGGCGCGCCAGGGTACGGCTGCCGACCGGCTCGCCGTTCTCGACGTACTGCTCGACGATTTCGCGCAGCACGGCCGAGGCCCGTTGGTCGAGCGCGGTGGGAAGCCGGGGGGCGGTGGGAAGGCGGGGCGTCAGAATTGGACGCCCGCCCTGGGGAGGGAGCGGCGGATGGTCCATGCCCCTAGTGTGCCAGCGAATCGCCATGGCTGAGAAGCGAATTCCGCAGGAGGGTGGCGCTTGTCGCGACGTCGCCTTAACACAACGAATATACGCTGTTCCCGGGCGGGCCGAAATCGGCGGCGCCCAGCACATAGAGGACGCCATGCGTGGACGTTTGATCTGGACGGTTTTGGCCCTTGCCACCTACGGGGGCATCAACTTCGCCCTCAGCCCCACCGCCACACTGCTGACCGGCCAGGCCGCCGGGGCGCAGTTCGACAACAGCGATGCCGGGTTCGTCACCGCCTATTTCCGCATGGGGGTGTTCGGCCAGCTCGGCGTGCCCTTCGTGGTGTTGTTGCTGGTGCTCGCCGGCATCTGGGGCGGCCCGCTGCGCCGGAGCTTGCTGGCGCTGTTTCTTGGGCTGGTCGTCGCCAACCCGGCCAACGCCTACTACGACAAGTCCGATTTCACCGAGGCCTACACGATCCTGCCCAATGAGAGCGCCTTCTGGATCCCCGATGTCGGCGCCAATCGGGACAACCAGGCGCAGTTCGAGTCGGAGGCCTACCTCAACGCCAACAAGGTGCCGCTGAAGCGCTTCATCGTGCCGCACACCAAATTGTCGGGCTCCGGCAGTTTCTTCGATTTCTACGTGCCGGCGGGACGGCTGATCATTGTCGATCGCACCCCCTATAGCCGCGAGTGGGTGGATGCGATCGACCGCGGGACGTCGCGGCGCAAGGAGGGTTTCCCCTGCCAGACCCGTGAAGGGCTGAACGTGACGGTCGGCATATCGGTCGGCGTGTCGGTGCCGGAGGCGGCGGCGGCGAAGTATCTCTACCGCTTCGGCACCCTGCCGGCGGCGGGGGATCGCAGTGATCCCCGCGTGATCTTCAACTCGGTCTACTATAGCCGGAAGCTCGCCGAGGTGATGGACGACGTCGGCCGCAAGAAGGTGCAGACGCTGGTATGCGCCGAAATCACTTCGCGGCCATTCGACCAGGCCAATGCCGAGGCCAATGTGATCATCGAGACGGTGCGCAAATCGGCTGAGGCGTATTTTTCGAGCGTCGGCATCACGCTCGATTTCCTGGGCTGGGCGGATAGCTTTGCCTTCGACAAGGAGGTGCAGGAGGCCGTCAATCGCCGCTACATCGCCGCCCAGGACCAGGCGATCGCCACGGCTTTGGCGCCCTACGCCGATACCATACAGAAGCTCGCCGCCGCCCAGGCGCTGCGTTCCTTCGGCGAGCATACGGATGGCAAGCTGCCGAGCACCATCGTCGGCCTGCCGCCGGATGTGGTGGGGCTGCTCAGCGGGTTGCTGAAGGCCGCCGCGCCGCCGCCGAAATAGGCTACGGGGAGAGGATCGCCTCGACGACGCGCTGCACGTCGAAGGCCTCGGCGATGGTGGCGAGGGGGTGGGGCTCGCCCCGCGTCATCGCCGCCACGGCAGCCAACTGGCGTTGCAGGACCAGCGGGCGGGCGCGTTCGTTGGGCATGGCATTGGTGTCGGGCGTCCAGACCCCGTCCACCAATCGCTCGGCGATCGCCCAGTCGCGCAGGCGGATGGCGCCCCCCTTGCCTTCGATCGGGGCGCCGGTGAGGGTCCAGAGGTTGTGGTCATCCTTCTCGGTGGTGCCGACGCCGCCGGTGAGGGTGGCCTCGATGGCGCCGGCGGAGAGGCGGGCGGTGATGGCGCGTTCGCTGCGGCCGTCCTCGGGGAAGCTCACGGTTGATTCCAGCAAGCTGAGCGGGCCGGCGAGGCGGCGGGTGAGGAAGAGGAAGTGGGAGACCACCTCGCGGGTGAAGCCGCCCTCGGCCCGCCCGTCGAGCCAAGAGGAGGCGCCGTGCTGCCAGGGGCGCGGCCAGACGCGGAAGGCGACCTCGATGGCAAGGGAGTGCGGGGTGCCGATGGCGCCTTCGGCGAGCCAGGCGGCGATGCGCTCGGCGGAGAAGGAGGTCGCCATCGGGAAATTCACCGCCGCCCGGGCGCCCTTGGCGGTGGCGGCGAAGGCGGTGGCGGCGGCCAGATCGGTCGCCAGCGGTTTCTCGCAGAAAATAGCCTTGCCCGCCGCCAGCGCCGCGCTGGCGTGGGCGAGATGGGAGGCCGGCGGGGAGGCGATGTAGACGCAGTCGGACGCCGCGATCAGGGCTTCGGCGGAGTCGGCGATTGCGACGGGGAGGGCGGCGGCGATGCGGGCGCGGGCGGCTTCCGAGGGGTCCCACACCGGGCCCACGCGGACGGAGGTCTGCGCGGGGTCGATGGCGGCACGGAGCATCCGTTCGCCCATGATGCCCGCGCCGATGACGCCGATGGTGATGTCAGACATGGCAAATCTCCTTCGTCTCTTGCGCCATCGCGCGCCCACGGTCATAGGGCGGGGGACTCAAATGGGAAACCCAGTATGACCCGTCCTTCCGGACGCGCCGCCGATGCGTTGCGCGATGTCTCCTTCACCACCGGCTTCTCGCACCATGCCGAGGGCTCCTGCCTGATCCGCATGGGCGGCACCGAGGTGCTGTGCGCCGCCTCCGTCGAGGCGCGGGTGCCGCCGTTCCTACGCGGCCAGGGGCTGGGCTGGGTGACGGCCGAGTATGGCATGTTGCCGCGGGCCACCCATACCCGCGGCGATCGCGAGGCGGCGCGGGGCAAGCAATCCGGCCGGACGCAGGAAATTCAGCGGCTGATCGGGCGGTCGCTGCGCGCGGTGGTGGACCGGGCGGCGATGGGGGAGATGACGATCACGGTGGATTGCGACGTGCTGAACGCCGATGGCGGCACGCGCTGTGCCTCGATCACCGGGGCGTGGGTGGCGTTGCATCTGGCGTTTCAGCATTTGCAGCGGATGAATGTGCTGAAGACG
>CAIWAJ010000716.1:0-3067 GCA_903910565.1 uncultured Rhodospirillales bacterium | reverse complement strand
TCTGAGGGCGCTGAAGCCGGGCGGCATCGTCTCGCTGCCGGTGTCGATCCGCGAATTCCCGGCCTATGCCATCCGCATGCTGGCGACTGTGCGCGCCGCGTTGCGGGCCAGCGGGGTGGCCGATCCCGGCAAAAACGTGATTGTGATCCGCTCGGCATGGAATGTGCGGGTTCTGGTGTCGAACCAGGCGTTCCCGGCTGCGGATATCGCGGCGGCGCAGGCGTTTGGTGAGACGCGGTCCTTCGATCTCAGTTGGTTCCCGGGCATCGATGTCGAGGCGGCGCGGGCCAATATTTTCAACGATCTGCCGGCGGTGTCTTTCACCTCGGGCTCGGTGACCTCGGGCGAGGGCGCACATGACGCGATCGCCGACGAGGCGGGGCCGATGCTGGCGGGGCAGGGGACGGAGAGCGGGCGGGATTTCGATCTTTCGCCGGTGACCTTCGACCGGCCGGCGTTCTATGCGGTGCTGCGGCTGTCACAGCTTGGCATTCTGTTGCAACGGCTGGAGTTGCTGCCGCAGCAGGAGATCGGGCCACTGGTCAATCTCGCGGTGCTGGCGCAGGCGGCGGTGGTGGCCGCCGTGGTGCTGATCGTGCCGCTGTTCGGGCGGGCGCAGCTGCGGGGCGGGGCGCGATCGGGCCGCGGGGCGATATTGCGCGCCATCGTGTATTTTTCGGCCCTCGGCCTCGGCTTCCTGTTCCTTGAGATTTTCCTGATCGAGCGCGCGACCTTCTACCTCAATGACCGCACCGCCGCTTTCTCGCTGGTGCTGACGGGGATGCTGATTTTCTCGGGCTTCGGCAGCATGCTGGAGGCGCGGTTCGAACGCTCGGCGCACTGGGCGCTGCGTGGCGCGATCCTGATCGTGCTGGTGTGGGGCGTTATCCTGGTGGTCGGCTTGCAGGAGTTCATGCTGGCGACGTTGAGCTTGCCGTGGCTCGCGCGGGCGGCGATCGTGCTGGCGCTGGTGGCGCCGGCCTCGATGGCGCTCGGGCTGCCGTTTCCGCTCGGCCTGTCGCGCATGGGCAACAGCAGCTTCCTGCCCTGGGCCTGGGCGCTCAATGGCGCCTTCTCGGTGGTCTCGACGCCGCTGGCCAACCTGATGGCGCTGCAGATGGGGTATGACATGGTCCTGGCGACCGCAATGATGCTATACGCCGCGTGCGTTTTCGCCTTTCCCCAGACCAAAGAGACCTGAGCGTGCCCCTTCATCTTTCTCGACGTGCCTTGCTGGCTGCCGCACCGGTGGCGCTGAGCCTGAATTCACGCCAGACGCTGGCGGCCGGCGCCTGGAACCGCGAGGCCTTCCTCACCGCGATGGAGAAGTCGGGCCGGCCGGTCTCCATGGGCGACGCCCAGTTCAACGCGATCCAGGCGCGCCGCCCGGCCGCGCTGCGGCGCATCGAGCAGTATCTCAAGGAGCGCCTCGGCTCCGCCGACCCCGCCGTGATGGCCGCGTTCGGCGAGGTGCCGCGCGAGTACTATCACTACATGTATGACGGCCGGCATCCGACCCCGAGCGACGCCTATGAGGAGAACCCCAAGCCCTGGGCGCTCGGCTATGGCTCGGCGCTGTCGGACTATCTCGGCCAGGCCTACATGACCCAGGTGGCCAAGCCTCAGCCGGGGGATGTGACGCTCGAGATCGGCACCGGCTCGGGCTATCAGAGCTCGATCCTGTCGCGTATCGTGAAGCGCGCCTACTCCATCGAGATCATCGAGCCGCTGGGCAAGGCGGTCGGCAAGATCTTCGCACCGCTCGGCTATGACAACATCGAATCCCGCGTCGGTGACGGCTATTTCGGCTGGCCCGAGGTGAAGGACGGCTTCGACATCATCATCGTCACCTGCGCCGCGCAGTATGCGCCGCCGGAGCTGTTCAAGCAGCTGCGCCCGGGCGGCCGCATGCTGATCCCCATCGGCCAGCCCTTCAAGCGCGGCCAGTTCCTCTACGTCTACACCAAGGACGCCGAGGGCAAGGTGCATTCGCGCAAGGATGTCGGCGTGTTCTTCATCCCGATGACCGGCACGATGATGAAAACGCCGGCCCCCAAGACCACCGACGGTTAGTGGCTCACATGGACATTCCGCGCATCGACATCGGCCCCCTCTATCATGGCCCGTCGGCCGCGCGGGATGGGGTGGACCAGGCGATCATGGCGGCGGCCGGGCAGTCCGGCTTCATGACCATCACCGGATTTCCCGCGGCGATCCCGGTCGATGCGGACACACGGCACGACCTGCTGCGCCTGTTCGCCCTGCCGCTTAATTCGCAGCGCAAACTATGGCGGCAGAAATTCCTGGCCAGTCAGCCCAACGTCTATCGCGGCTGGTTCCCGGCGCAGGACGGCGCGGTGACGGCGAAGGAGGGGATCGACATGGGCCCCGACGTCGCGCACGGCGCCGCCGTGGTCGATCCCGCCGACCCGCTGCGCGAGGCGACGCCCCTGCCGGATGAGGCGGAGCTACCGGGCTGGCGGGCGACGGCCGGGCGTTACTACCGCGGGCTGGAGGAGACCGGACGGCTGCTGATGCAGTCCGTCGCACGCGGGCTCGGCCTGCCCGATCACAGCTTCGATGACGCATTCACCGGCGGCATCTCCACACTGCGGCTGCTGCACTACCCCGTGCGCCATGCGGCCGAACTCGCGGCGATCGATGATCCGGCGCTGTGGGTGGAGCACAATGGCGGCCGCTACGTGGTGAACGGGCGTGCCCATGTCGACTCCGGGTTCATGACGCTGCTGGCCCAGGATGGCGTGCCCGGCCTGCAGGCGCGCTCCCATGCCGGCGCGTGGGTGGACGTGCCGCCCGAGGAGGGCACCTTGGCGGTGAATTTCGGCAAGGTGCTGGATCGCTGGACGGGCGGGCGGATCAAGGCGACCGAGCACCGGGTGATCGGCATGGGCCAGCCCCGCTACTCCGTCCCCTTCTTCCTGGAGCCGCGGGTGGACGCGGAAATCCGCCCTTTGCCGCTGCCGGGGATCGCCCCCTTCGCGCCCTTCCTGTTCGGCGACTACCTCTGGGCGACCATCACGAAGTTCGTCGAGTTCCACGGCATGGA
>CAIWAJ010000715.1:0-3344 GCA_903910565.1 uncultured Rhodospirillales bacterium | reverse complement strand
GTGCTGTTCTCGATCGGGGCGGCGATGCGGGCGGCGGGCAGCAAGGTGATCTATTTCGCCGGCTACAAGGCGATGCGCGACCGCTACAAGGTGGCCGAGATCGAGCGCGCGGCGGATACCATCGTGTGGTGCTGCGATGAGGCGCCGGGGTTCACGCCGGGGCGGCCGCAGGACAAGAGCTTTGTCGGCAATATCGTGCAGGCGATGGCGGCTTATGGGGCGGGGAAGTTCGGGGCGCAGAGCGTGCCGCTTGTGGACGCCGAGCATATGATCGTCATTGGCTCGGACCGGATGATGCAGGCGGTCGGCGTGGCGCGGCACGGAGTGCTGTCGCCGTATCTGAAGCCGGGGCACAGCGCGATCGGGTCGATCAACTCGCCGATGCAATGCATGATGAAGGAAGTCTGCGCGCAGTGTCTGCAGGCGCATGTCGATCCCGAGACTGGGGAGCGGACGGTGGTGTTCTCCTGCTTCAATCAGGACCAGGCGTTGGACCGGGTGGATTTCCCCGGGCTGAACGAGCGGCTGCGGCAGAATTCACTGGCGGAGAAGCTGACGGCGCAATGGATCGACCGGGCGTTGCACCTGCTGCATGCGCGGCCGGCGGTGGCGGCGGAGTAGCGACATGGCACTGGCCGCGGGACCCGAGCACCAGATCGGCAAGCTCGTCATCAGCAATATCGGCCTGCTGCTCAGCGGCGATCTTGGCAAGCCGATCCTGGACGCCGACACCGTCGTCGCCGAGGGGGGGCGGATCACGCAGGTGGGGCGTTTTGCGGACTGCGACACATCCGAGGCGCGGGTGCGGATTGATGCGCATGGCTGTGCGCTGGCGCCGGGGCTGATCGACAGCCATGTGCACCCGGTGTTCGGCGACTGGACGCCGCGGCAGGGGCAGTTCGGTTGGATCGACAGTTGCCTGCATGGCGGGGTGACGACGATGATCTCGGCTGGCGAGGTGCATCTGCCTGGCCGGCCGCGCGATATCGTCGGGCTGAAGGCGCTGGCGATCACCGCGCAGCGGGCCTATGCCAATTTTCGGCCTGGCGGGGTGAAGGTGCTGGGCGGGGCGCCGGTGATCGAGCAGGGGATGGTGGAATCCGATTTCGCCGAACTGGCGGCCGCGGGGGTGGGGCTGTTGGGCGAGGTCGGGCTGGGGACGGTGAAAGCAGGCTACGAGGCCAAGCAGATGGTGGCCTGGGCGCGGAAATACGGCATCCAGTCAACCATCCATACCGGCGGGCCATCGGTGCCGGGGTCGGGCTATATCGACGCCGATACCGTGCTGGAGGCCGATGCCGACATCATCGGGCATATCAATGGCGGGCATACCGCGTTGCCGCTTAGCCAGATCCGCTGTTTGTGCGAGGGCTGCGGGCGGGGCATCGAGATCGTGCATAACGGCAATGAGCTGGCGGGGCTGACCGCACTGCGCTTTGCGCGCGAACTGGGGCAGTTGGAGCGGGTGATCCTGGGCACCGACAGCCCGGCCGGATCGGGGGTGCAGCCGCTGGGCATTCTGCGGATGATCGCGCTGCTGTCCTCGATCGGCGATCTGCCGGCCGAGTTGGCGTTCTGCCTGGCGACCGGGAATACCGCGCGGATGCGCAGCCTGGATTGCGGGCTGATCGAATCGGGGCGGTCGGCGGATTTCGTGCTGCTGGACCGCGCGCAGCACTCCGCCGGCAGCGACCTGCTGGACAGCGTGCAGAAGGGCGACCTGCCTGGGATCGGCATGGTGATCATCGACGGCATCGTGCGGGCGGGGCGCAGCCGCAACACACCCCCGGCCGACCGGGTGCCGGAAGTTCTGGCGTAAGGCTTTGTTCTTCTTGGTCTGACCCGTTACCGGGTGGGTTCCAGGAACCCCTCCACCAGGGAATTGAACACCTCCGCCCGCTCGAAATACCCGGAATGTCCGGCCTTGGCGATGCGGGCTGCCCGCGCGCCGGGCACCACCGCGGCGATCGCTTCGGCCGAGAACGGCGGCATCACGATGTCCTCATCGCCGGCGATCAGCAGCACCGGCACCCCGGCTTGCGCCAGTTCCTCGGGCGCCCGCACCCGCGCGCGCATCAAACGCCCGCGCAAGGCTTCCTTGTCCAGCTTCGCGTTGGCGTCATCGATATGCCGGTACAACAGATGCAGCGTCGGCTGCTCGGCGGCCATCCGTGCCCCCGCCGCCACATGGATCCCCGCCGCCCAAAGCTGCGGCATCAGCTCCGCCCCCCGCGCGCCCCACGCCGCCAGCATCCCCCGCTCGGGCTCACGCAGCTTCTGCGTATCGATCGACCCGGTCGTCGCCGCCAGCACCACCGCCTTCAACCCCGCCGGCTTGCGCATGGCATACTCGACCGAGGTCCACCCCCCCATCGACTGCCCCACCATCCGCACATCGGGCAGTTGCAGATGATCGATCAGCGCCGCGACATCGTCGGCATAATCCTTCGGGTCCGGCCCGCCCGCCAACGGCGAGGACGGCGCGAAGCCCCGATGCGCGAAGGTCACACAGGTCCAGCGCGGCGCGAAATGCGCCACCTGCTGGAACCAGGACAAATGATTGCCGCCCAGCCCGTGCGCGAACACGATCGCCGGCCCGCTGCCCGTCACCTCGTAATGGATTGTGCAATCCGGCCGCTGCAGCACCCCAAGCCGACGCGGCGGCATGGCTACGACTTCGCTCATCTCATTTCCCCTCAGTTGAACCGCGCCGGATTATACGGCGCCGGATCGATCACCGGCGGTTTCCCGCCGATCAGATCGGCGATCAGCCGCCCGGACACCGCGCCCGACGCCAGCCCGATATGACCATGCCCGAAGGCATGGAACACATCGGCGCATCCGCTCGCCGCCCCCATGCAGGGCAGGCTGTCCGGCGTCGACGGCCGATGCCCCATCCACACTTTCACCTTCTCCGCCGGCAGATCGCGCGGCAGCGCCGGATAGGTCTTCAGCGCGTAATCGCGCAGGATCTCCGCCCGCTTCCAGTTCGGCGCCGCCTCCAGCCCGGCGATCTCCACCTGGCCGGCCACCCGCAACCCGTTATTCGTCAGCGTATTCGCCATCTTGCCATCAGACGGCATGATCGGCGTGCGCGGCCCCACCCCGTCGCTGTCGATCATCACGTGATAGCCGCGCTCGGTCTCCAGTTGCACCCGATCACCCACCATCGCCGCGAGCTTGCGCGAATGTGCCCCGGTTGCGATCACCGCCCGCTCGCAGGCAATCGGCCCAGCCGAAGTCTTCACCGCGATCAGCCGCCCGCCCTGGATATCGAACCCCTCGGCCGCCGCCCGAACCAGCCGCGCCCCTTGCCCCACCGCATGGTTCACCAGCGCCGCGAC
>CAIWAJ010000714.1:0-4995 GCA_903910565.1 uncultured Rhodospirillales bacterium | reverse complement strand
CTGTCGAAGCGCGGATCGGCGGAGAGGTCGGGCAGGCCAAGGGCGATGCAGATTTCCTGCAACGGATTGGCCTTGAAAGCGCCGACGATCACCACCGCGCCATCGGTGGTTTCGAAGCAGCCGGTGAACGGCATCGCGCCCCAAGAGAAATCCCGCTCGCGCATCAGCCACATCGAGGCTTCCTGCATTTGCATCGCCAGCACGGAATCGTAGAGCGACACCTCCACCCGCTGCCCGCGCCCGGTGCGGCCGCGCTGGAGCAAAGCGAGCAGAATGCCCTGCACGAGATGCATGCCGGCGGAGTAGTCGGCGAGCGCCGTGGGGTAGATCAGCGTGGGCTCGGAGGGGTGGCACTTGCGCGCCATCAGCCCGCTCATCGCCTGGGCCAGGATGTCCTGCCCGCCCTTATGGGCGTAGGGGCCCTTGGGGCCGAAGCCAGTGCCCTCGGCGTAGATGATGCCGGGATTGCGGGCGGACAGCACGTCATAGCCAAGGCCCATGCGGTCCATCACCCCTGCCCGGAAGTTGTTCACCACCACATCGGCGGTTTCGAGCAACCGGTGCACCACCGCCATCCCCTCGGGGGATTTGAGGTCGAGCGCGATGGAGCGCTTGTTGCGGTTGAGCGAGGAGAACACCGGGTTCTGCAACCCGGCGGGATCGGGGATAGCCGTGCGCGAAAGGTCGCCGGCGCCGATACGCTCGACCTTGATGACATCGGCGCCATAGTCGCCGAGCGTCTGGGTGCAGCAGGGGCCCATCATCACCTGGGTGAAGTCGATCACCTTGATGCCGTCGAGCGGTTGGGCGGACGTGCTCACGCGGTGGCCTCCAGGATTTTCGCGTTGGCCGAGGGGCGGTCCCCGGGGTCGGCCCCCTGGGCGCGCAGGCGCTTCTGCAATTCGGCGACGTCGAGGTCCCGCAGCTTCACGCCGGAGGACAGTGCCATGGTGGCGGCGAGCCCGGCGGCCTCGCCCATCGCCATGCAGGGCGGGATTTCGCGCGACATCTTCTGCGCCGCTGACGTGGCGGAGTAGTGCCGGCCGGCGACGAGGAGGTTCTCGACGTTGCGCGGCAGGATGGCGCGGTAAGGGGTGTAGTAGTCCCGCCCGCGGGCGATGCTGTCGGCGAAATGCACGCGCTGGGTGATGTCCTCTTTGGTCACCACGTATTCGCCCTCGAGCAGGCGGGTCTGGCGCACCCCGGTTTGCGGCGCGACATCCACCACGTAGCACTTGGCGAAGCCCGGCAGGTTGGCGCGGATATAATCCACCATGCGATGGATGCGCCGGCGGCCCTCGAACTCGGCGCGGGTGAGGTCCGCCACCTTCATGCCGTCATAGCCCGTCATGTGCGGGCAGTTGCACCAGACGATGCCGGGCAGCGGCGTCTTCAGCCACCAGTAATCCCACGAGCCGCCGATCAGCCGCTTGGCCTCGCGATCAATCGCCTGGAAGCGCTCGGGCTCCTCGAACTGGAAGCGCTCGGCCTCATCGGTATCGACGCCGCCGAGGCGGAATACGGTGGTCACCATATAGGCCCCCTCGACAAACGCCGCCCCGGCGGAGGCCGCGACGTCAAGATCGCCCGTCGTGTCGATCACCATGCCGCCCATGATCGCCTGGCGCCCCTCCTTGGTCTCCACCACCACGCCGGTGGCGCGGCCATCCTCGACGATGGTGCGGGAGAACCAGGAATGCAGCCGCAGTTCCAGCCCGGCCTCCAGCACCATCTCGTCGGAAATGCGCTTCCAGCCGTCGGGGTCAAACGCCACCGAGTAGCAGATCGGGTGCGGCTTATAGTGGGTGTGGAAATCGAACACCCCCCAGCGTGACCATTTGCGGTGCATCGCCGGGTCATTGCCGATCGCCTCGGGCGGCGGCACGACGGCCAGCCCGTGCTTGGCCATGCGCCCGATCATCTCATCGCAAATGCCGCGCACGGTGACCTCGGTGCCGTTCACCATGTCATCGAGCACCAGCACCATGCCGCCCGAGGCGAGGCCGCCGAGATACGGATAGCGCTCCACCAAGGTGACGGAGGCGCCCGCCCGCGCGGCCGAGACGGCGGCGGAGAACCCGGCGGGGCCGCCGCCCACCACCACAACATCGGCGCGCGAGACGACGGGCACTTGGCCGGCGGGCTCATGGATCAAATCAGTGGTCATGGCGATCACTCCTGGTAGGGGTCAGTGGCCGGAGGCCGCTTCCCAGCGGATGACGAGGCGTTCAAGCAGGCGGACCGCCATGAAGAAGGCGACCGAGAAGGCGGAACCGCAGAGCACCACGGCGTAGAGCAGGGCGCTGTCGAAATTGTAGGTGGCCTGGATGATCAGCGCGCCGATACCTTCCTGCGAGCCGATCCATTCGCCGACAATCGCGCCCACCACGGCGGTGGAGGTCGCGACCTTCAGCGCCGAGAACAGGAACGGCAGCGAGGTCGGCAACCGCAGCTTCCAGAAAACCTCCCAGCGGCTGGCCGACAGCACATGCATCAGCTCGACCGCCTGCGGGCTCACCGCTTCCAGCCCGCGCGCCATGTTCACCAGCGTGGGGAAAAAGCAGATCACCGCGGAAATGGCGATTTTCGGTGCCAGCCCGTTGCCGAGCATCAGCACCAGGATCGGCGCCTTCGCCACGATGGGGATGGAGTTGATGAACACCGCGACGGGGAAAAACGCCTGCTCCGCCGTGCGGCAATGCACGAACACGGTGGCGATGCCGATGCCCAGCAAATTGCCGATCACGAAGCCGCCGATCGACTCGATCGCCGTCGGCGCCAGATTGTCCATCAGCATGCCGAACTTCTGGTAGAGCGTGATCGCCACCACCTCCGGCGCCGGCGCGATGAACGGGCGCACGTGGAAATACGCCACCACCGCCCACCACAGGAACAGCAGCGCCCCCGCGCCGGCCACCGGCAGCAGCCGGCCCCGCCACACCCTGCGCCGCTGCGCCGCCCGCCATGCGGCGTCCTCCATCACAGCCCCTCCAGCACGCGGCGCAGATGCGCGGCCAGGCGCACGAATTCCGGCGTCTCCCGCACCGCCAGCCCGCGCGGCTCCGGCAAATCCACCGTCACCAGCTCCCGCACCCGCCCCGGCCGCGGCGCCAGCACCAGCACCTTCCGCGCCAGAAACGCCGCCTCGTAGATACTATGGGTGACGAACACGATCGTCGTCCCGGTCTCCCGCCAGATCCGCAGCAGCTCCTCGTTCAGCCGGTCCCGGGTGATTTCATCGAGCGCCCCGAACGGCTCATCCATCAGCAGAATGCGCGGCCCGCCCAACAGCGCCCGCGCGATCGCCACCCGCTGCCGCATCCCGCCCGACAACTCATGCGGGTAGTTCTTCTCCCACCCCGCCAGCCCGACCATCTCCAGCAGCGCCTCGGGCGACACCGGAACCGCGCCCCGCCGCCCCCCCACTTCCAGGGGCAGGCGCACATTGTCCAGCACGTTGCGCCACGGCAGCAGCGAGGCGTCCTGGAACACGAACCCGATCTCGCGCCGCTGCCGCGCCACCGACGGCGCCTCGCCGAACACCCGCACCGCGCCCGCCGTCGGCGCGATGATATCGGCGATCACCCGCAACAACGTCGACTTGCCGCAGCCCGACGGCCCCAGCAGCGTCACGAAATCGCCGGGCTCCAGCGCCAGCGACACGCCCTCCAGCGCCGTCACCGCCCGCCGCTCGCTCATGAAGCGAACGGTGACGTCCCGGCAGTCGAGCGCAAGCCCCCCCGTCACAGCCGCTCAGCCGATGCGCGGCCGGGCGTCCTTGGTCGCCTCGAGGATCTCCATCGTCATCACCTCCTCGAGCTTCGGCACCCGCTTGGAGAACTGCCCAAGCTCGGCATACAGCGCGATCTGCTCCTGCCACACCGCCGGATCCATCGTCCCATACCCGCCCGCCTTGGTCGCACCGGTGAAGCAGGCCGCCAGCATGATGTCGAGCGCCGCCCGCTCATCCTTCGCCACCAGGTTGGGATACGCCTTCACCAAATGCTCGATCGCCTTGTCACGATTGGCATGCGCGAACGCCCAGCCCTTGCCCGCCGCCCGCAGGAACCGCACCAGCAGATCCTTCTTCGTCGCCAGCGTCTCGGTCGTCGTGTAGTACGGATTGGCGTAGAGCTTCACGCCCGAATCCCACAGCTTGAACTCCACCCGGTCCTCGCCGAGCACCGACAGCGCCGTGGTGTTGGTCACCCACCCCGTCACCACGTCCACCTGCCCGGTCATCAACGGCATCATGTCCGACCCGATGATCACCACCGTGACGTCCTTCGGATCGATCTTGTTCTTCGCCAGCAGCGCCCGCAGCAGCACCTGGCCCGTCGCCTGAATGCCCACCTTCTTGCCGCGGAACTCCGCCGGGCTGCGCACCGGGTTCTTCTTCAGCGAGAAGAACGCATAAGGATGCTGCTGCGCCGACACCGCGAAGCACTTGATCGGAATATCCTGCGACGCCGCCAGCATCAGCGACGGGCTGGACGATACCTGCCCCACCTCCGCCCGCCCCGATGCCACCACCGCCACGCCGTCATTATTCGGCCCGCCCGGCAAAATCTTGAAATCGAGCCCCTCGGCCGCGAAATACCCCTCGCCCGCCGCCGCGATCTCGCCAATCTGGTTGCCGCCGGCAATCCACCCCAACTGCATCCCAATCGCCGCATTCGCCGCCGAGGCCCGATCAGTGATCAGAATGCTCGCCCCAGCCGCCAGCAACGCCCGCCGCCCGATATCCATCGCCATCCCCCTGTCATGAACCTCAGGGGATACTGCACCGAGCCGGCGAAAACGCAAAACCCGGATGGGGTAGAAAGGAAGCCAGCAAGCGCTTCTTTTTTTGAAAAAAAGAAGCAAAAAACTTCCAATCCAATGCCTTGTACCGCTTCTGCCGTCCCGGGGAGGCAAGCCAACGGCAACGATGGAATGAAAAGTTTGGCTCTATTGGCGAATCATATGCGTTGTTCATATTAGGTTCAATCGTTT
>CAIWAJ010000713.1:0-8523 GCA_903910565.1 uncultured Rhodospirillales bacterium | reverse complement strand
GCTGTCCTCCACCGCGAGGCAGGCGCCGGGCGGCATGGCGAGCGCGGCGGCGGCCTTGAGGAAGAGGGCGGGGTGCGGCTTGGCCTCCTCGACGTCATCGCGCGTCAGCACCGCGGCGAAGCGGGGCAGCACGCCGGTTTTGCCGAGGTTCTCCTCCGCGTTGCGGCGATGCGAGGAAGTGGCGACGGCAACCGGCAGGCCGAGCGCATCGATCGCGTCGAGCAGTTCGGCGGCGCCAGGTTTCAGGGGGATGCCGTTCTTCATGCGCTCGGTGCGATGGGCGACATAGACCGGGCTGAACGCCGCCTGGTCGAAGCGCGGGCCAAACTCGGTGTGCAGCAGATCCATGCACTGCTTGCCGGGCAGGCCGATCATGGCGTGGATCAGCGGCTCCGAGAGGTGGAACCCCATATCCTCCAGGGCGGCGAACATCGAGCCGACATAAATCGTCTCGGTGTCGAGGATGGTGCCGTCCATGTCGAGGAGGACAGCGCGCACGGGGTTGGGGAAGGGCATGTGCGAGCCTAACCCACCCGTTCGGCGCTGCCTATTCCCCTACGACGACCGTGGTGCCGTCCACGCCCACCACGCGCAGCACGGTGCCCGGGGCCGGCAGCGCGACGCCATGGGCGAGCCGGGCGGTCCAGTCACTGTCGCCGACGCGCACGCGAATGCCCCCGTCATCCGCCGTCAGCACGCGCGCCTTGCGGCCGACCAGGCCGGCTTGCGCGGTGTTGAGCACCGCTGGCTTGCGCAGGCTGCGCAGCTTCAGGCCGGCCGACAAGGTGACCGCGGCGAACAGCGCGTAGGCGACGACCTGCCAGCCGAGCCCAGGCTCCAGCCACAGCGTAACACCGCCGGTGCCGATGGCGGCGAGGCCGAGCCACATCATGAACACGCCCGGCGCCAGCACCTCGACCACCAGAAGCCCAACGCCGCCCACCAGCCACCACAATCCCGGCTGCATGGCCTCAGCCCCCCACCGGCGGCACCGAGCCCGCCTGGCGCAGCGCCGAGACGACCGGCCCGGCCGTGGGCGCGCGCAGGAGTTCCATCGCCTGGGCGATGCCGCCGGCCATGGCGGTGGCCTCCATCGGCACCACCACCAGCCGGCTGGCCGGCGAGGCGGCCATGGCGGAGAAGGCCTCGACATATTTCAGCGCCACGAAGTAGCGCAGCGCCGGCTCACCGCCCGCCGCCGCCGCTTCGGCGACCATGCGCGTCGCGGCCGCCTCGGCGCCGGCGAGCCGCTCGCGGGCCTGGGCCTGGCGCTCGGCGGCGAGTTGCATGCCTTCGGCGGCCAGCACCTGGCTCTGCTTCTGCCCCTCCGCCCGCAGGATCGCCGCCTCGCGCTCGCCATCGGCGCGCATCACGGTGGCGCGGCGCTCGCGCTCGGCGGTCATCTGCTTGTTCATCGCCTCGATCAGGTTGCCCGGCGGCTCGATGCGGCGCAGTTCGACGCGGCTGACCTTGACGCCCCATGGCTCCGTCGCGCCATCGAGGATGGTGAGCAACTGGGTGTTGATCCGCTCGCGCGAGGACAAGGCGGCATCGAGTTCCAGTTCACCCACCACGGCGCGGATATTGGTCATTGCGAGGGTGGAGAGCGCGGTGGTGAGCGACTGCACCTGGTAGGCCGCCTTCTCCGCCTCCATCACCCGGAAATAGATCACCCCGTCTACCGTCACCGTCGCGTTGTCCTTGGTGATGACGGATTGCTCGGGGATGTCCTGCACCTGCTCCTGCACGTTGAGCTTGCGGCCAATCCCGTCGATGAAGGGAATGATGAAGTTGAGGCCGGGTTGCAGCAGGCGGATAAAGGCGCCGAAGCGCTCGACCGTCCACATCTGGCCCTGCGGCACGGTTTTCGCGCCGGCAAACACCGTCACGATCACCAGCAGCAGCACCACGGCCCAGAAGATCGACAAACCTTGAAGCATCGCGACTCTCCTCCGGCCGGCTGGCCGTTGCGCCATTGTAGCATCTCGCGCGGCATCATGCAGGTGTGACGTTAAGGGGTTGTTTTCCTTCGTAGCGTCTTTTCCCGGCGATACCGTCAGGAGACCGGATGAAAACGCCCCCCGAGCGGCTGTGGCACCTCGAGGGTGCCCGCGGCCTTGCCTGCCTTCAGGTGGTGGCGCTGCATGCCGCGGGATGCTTCGTGCCGGGCCTGATCGACGGGGCCGGCACGCCATGGCAGGTCGCGGTGCGCAGTTCGCCGCTGCGCTTTCTCTATGATGGTGACGTCGCGGTGTTCCTGTTTTTCGTGCTGTCCGGCTGCGTGCTGGCATCGCCCTTCCGGCGCTGGGCCGCCAACCCGGTGGGGCTGATGGTGGGCCGGATTGTCCGCTTCGCGGTGCCGGTTCTCCTGGCGGTCGGGCTCGGCCTCGCCGTGTCGCGGCTGCTGCCCGGGGTAGCGCGGCAGGCCGGGCTGCTGCTCGGCGCCGGGTGGCTGAACGGCGGGCTGCCCGACGCAACGCTCGGCGGGGCGCTGCGCGGTGCCCTGGTCGACGCGCTCATCCTTGGCTATCGCGACCTCTCGCCGCTCTCGCCGTGGCTGGGCGGAATGCTGGCGGAGAGCGCGGCGAGCCTCGATCCGCCCTTGTGGACGCTCAGCATCGAAATGCAGGGCTCGCTGCTGATCCTCGCCCTCACCCAGATCGAACGCCATTGGCCACGCCTGGCCGGGCCGGCGACGCTGGCCGCCGCGGTGCTGACGCTGCGCAGCCCGCTGCTGTGCTTCATCGCCGGCTATGTCTGCGCCACCAGCGGCGCCGCGCGATTGCCGCGCATCCCGCTCGCGCTCGCGGCGATTGCCGCCTATTGGGCGCTCGCGCCCCTGGCGGCTTGGTGCGAGGCGGCCGCCTTGCCGCTCCTGCCGGGGCTCGCCCCTGACCTGACGCTCCGCGGATGGGTCGCGATCCTGATTTTCCCGCTGCTGCTGCATGGAAAGGCGTGGCGCGGCCTGCTGGCCTCCGCGCCGTTGCGCTGGCTCGGCGCGATGTCCTTCCCGCTCTATCTGGTGCACTGGCCCGTCATGTTCGGGCCGGGCGCGGCGATGCTGCTCGCCGGCTTCCCGGTATTCGGGCAGGCCGCCGGGCTGGTCGCGGCAGGCGCCTCGGTGCTGCTGAGCTTTCTCGCCGCCATCCCCTTCGCGCGGATCGATCGGGCGGCGCTCGCGCTTGGCCGGTGGGCGCGCGATGCATGGCCGGCAAAAAAATCGTTTAATACCGGAGCACAAAGTGCGTCAGCTTAAGGCAAGCTTGAACAGATCTTAACAGGCCGGATGCGAAAGGGGGGTTGGAGACAAAATTTTCCAAGGTCCCGTCATGAGACGCCTGCTGGTCGCAGCCCTGATCGCCGCCCCGCTCCTGCTCGCAGGCCGCGCCGACGCGTCTCCGAAAATCGCCGTCTACGGCGGTACCGACGGCGTGCAGGCGACCAGCCATATCGCCAACGAGCTCACCGCGACCGGCGAATTCTCCTCCGTCACCATCCTCAACGGCAGCGAGAGCGTCGCAACGCTGGACAGCTACAATTCGATCCTGTTTTACACGAACGTCGGCGGCGACGTGAATTTCGCTAACAAGATGCCCTCCTACGTCAACAGCGGCGGGCATCTCGTCGCGGCCACCTTCCTCGAACAGGCCAACGCCAAGGGCGGCACCAACTCGCTCGGCACGCTGGGGCCGCTGATGCCGTTCACCGGCTATGGCGGCAACTACATCACCCAGGTCTCGATGGTCGCCAACACCCCCACCGATCCGCTGCTGCAGGGCGTCGGCAGCATCTCGGCCTTCTACCACGACAATACCAGCCTGGCCCCGGGCGCCCGGCTGGTCGCCTCCTGGTCCGACAACAACCCGCTTGTCGCCATCAGCACGACGGGCGTGGTCGGCATCAACCTCTTCCCGAACGACGCCTACGGGTATGTCTACGGCGACTACGTCCAGTTGTTCAGCAACGCCCTCGGTGGCGTCGCCTCGGGGGTCGCCTCCTCGGCCAGCGGGGCGGTGCCGGAGCCCGGCACGATTTCGCTGTTCGTCTTCGGCGCCACATTCGCCGCCACGCGGTTGCGCCGCCGGCGGCGTCAGGCCTGAGCGGCGTCAGGGGTCCGACAGCACGATCTTGGTGCGCTGATCGCGCCGGATTTCCGTCATCGCCGCCGCCACCGCGCGGCGGGTCTCGCCACTGCACAGCGGCGCATCGAAGGCCGACACCAGCTCGCGCTTGACGGTGATCACCTGGCCCTTCACCGACCAATTCGTCGTGTAGGTGAAGGCGTTGTTGCGGATCGTGCGGTCCTTCGGCAGGCGCACGGGCTGGCGCCCTTCCGGCACCTCGATGCGCAGGATCTCGGTCTGCCGGCCGGAGAAACACGGCGTCGGCTCGCTGACCGGCAGGGTCGGCCGGTTGAGCGGGCCGAGGTAGAAATCGCCCGGCCGGATCAAGATCAGCAAGCCGAGCGGCGGGGCGAAACTGTCGCCCTCCAGGATCTCCGGCAGCGGATCGAGCTTGAAGCGGCCATCGACGACGTAGCGCGGTTCGAACCCGTCAGGCGGGGCGAAGGAGTAGGCGCCGGTGCCCTCCTGCCCCAGCGAGCCCAGCTGCCGCCGCGCCGCGCCCTCGTGCCCCGCCGTTTGCACCCAGCGCGCCGCCAGCCGGAGCGCGATCGCCGCCGGGCCGGTGCCCTCGACATGGGTGGTGCCGAACATCGCGCCGTCGAGCTGCATATGCGCGTCCGTCGTCGAGGACATCACCGCCAGCCCCGGCGGCACCAGCGGCATCCGGCGCACCACATCCGTCGCGGCGCCGACCAGCACGATCGGCTTGCCGTATTCCTGGAACGGCAGCATGCCGAACGGCGCCATCGCCGTGGTGGTGTCGGCGTAAAGGTCGAACTCCGGCAGATAGGAGATCACGTGGTTGAGCTGCGCGATGGTTGGCGCGGTGCTCAGCGTATAGGCGTTGTCGAGATTGATCAGCACCGTCTGCGCCGTGATCCCGCGCGCCTTCAACAGCGCCTCGAACAGCACCGTATGATCCTTACAATCGCCATATCCGTTGGCCAGCACCTCATCGGCCGTGTGCGGCACCACGCCGCCGGAGCCGAGATAGATCGCGACGTAGCGAATGCGCGCGCTCACCCACTCATAGATCGCCCGCGCCTGCGCCCGGCGGTCCTCGATCCCCGCGGTGATTTCATCCGCCTTGGCCTGCACCCGCGGCGTCACCGAAGCCGCCCCGTCGGCGCGCGCGGCATAGGCCTGGGCGAGGGCGGCATAGTCGGGGAAGCTCGATATCATCAGCCGCGGCAGCCGGTCCCACGCCGAGACCGCCGCAAGGTCCTCCGCCACCACCTCGGGCGCCCGGTAGCGCCAGGTGTAGCGCGTCTTGCCGTCCTGCTCGCTCATCGTGCCGGTCATGCCGTGCACCTCGGACTGCAACCGGTAGGACGCGGGCGCGGTGACGTTGATCTCCACGTTCTCGAAGGCGACCGTGCGGGCGAAATTGATGATCCAGGTGAAATGCCCGGGGAACAGCGGCACCAGTTGCTCCTCGCGGTAGGTCAGCACCTCGATGTCGTTCTCCGAAAGATCGGGGAACACCACGACCTTCTGCTGAATATCATGAAACACCGGCACATTGGGCACCCCCGGCGCCATCTGCACCCGGACCTGGCTGAGATCGGCATCCACCCGGGTGCCATTGGTCTTCACCGTATAGGCTTCCAGGATATCGAGCTTGCCGAGGCTCGGGTTGAACCCGATCGGGACCTGCCCGATCTGCGCCGCCGCCGCTCGGCTGGCGGGGCTTTGCCGGCGATGCTGCACGATCGTCGCGGTGCCATCCGCGCGCACGTCGATATCGACGGTCATGCGATGCACGGTGATCGAGGGCTGCACCGCCCGCGCGGGGGCGATGGCGAGCAGCAGGATGGCAAGGACGGCGAACGGCACCCAGCGGCGCATGCATCATCTCCCGGAGGCCCCCCATCTTGCCGGGGCGCGGCGGAAAATGGAAACGCCCCCTTGCTGGCGCCGGGAATACGGCAGAACAATCCGCTCGCAGACCGCGCGGGAGACACATGATGGCCCTTGCCTTGGACGGCGGCGCTAACGCCGGCACGAGCCCGCGGACGATCCTGCCGATCCGGCTGGCCACCGCCGCCGCGCAGGCGATCGCGCTCTATCTGCTGATCGAGGCGTCGATCGACCGGCCGACCTGGCCGGCGGCCCATCCGGAACTGTTCAAGCCGCTCCTGCTCATCGCTGGCTGCGTCCCTCTCATCATCATGTGCGGCACCGGCCAACTCACCGCCCGAGCGCTGGCCGGCTGGGCGGCGGCGGCAGCGCTGATCCTCGCCGGTCTCGGCTGGCATGACGCAACACGCGGCGCCGCGCCGAACTACCCCGCGCAGGAGATGTTCTGGCCCTCCTGGCATTTGCTGTTCGTCGTCCCCCCGCTGCTCTTCGTCCTCCACGTGCTCGTCACCGACGCCCTGGCCACCCGGCGCCTGGTGCCGCCCTATGCCAGGCACTTCGACACCGCTTGGAAAATCGGCCTGCAAGCCGTCCTCGCCGGCGGCTTCGTCGCGGTGTTCTGGGCCATGCTGTGGCTCGGCGCCGGGCTGTTCAAACTGCTCGACATCACCGCCATCGGCGAACTTCTACAAAAGCGCTGGTTCTACATCCCCGCGACCACCCTGGCGCTGGCGGCCGCCATCCACGCCACCGACGTGCAACCCGCGCTGATCCGCGGCACCCGTACCATGGTCGTCACGCTGTTCGCGTGGCTGCTGCCGCTCCTGGCGCTGATCCTGCTCGGCTTCCTCGCCTGCCTGCCCATCCTGTCGCTCGCGACGCTTTGGAACACGCATTTCGCCGCCCGGCTCCTACTCTCGGCCGCGGTGCTGATGGTCGCGCTGATCAACGCCGCCTACCAGGATGGCACTACAACCCGGCCGGCGGTGCAGCGTTGGGCGGCCAAGCTGGGCGCGCTCGAACTCCTCCCCCTCGTCGGCCTCGCCGCCTGGGCACTCGGCCTGCGCGTAAACCAGTACGGCTGGACCACCGATCGCGTCTTCGCCGCCGCCGTTATCCTCATCGTGGCCTGCCACGCCATCGGCTACACCGCCGCCCTCTTCGCACGCCCATGGATGAAGCGGCTCGAACGCACCAACGAGGCCACCGCCTGGCTCGCGGTCGCCATCGCCATCGCCCTGTTCTCCCCCCTCGCCGACCCCGGCCGGCTGATGGTGGCAAGCCAGACCGCGCGCCTCGCCAGCGGCACGGCAACCGCCGCGACGTTCGATTTCACGGCCCTCAAATTCGACGGTGCACGCTGGGGCCACCAAACCCTGGAGCAGCTCGCGGAGCGGGCGGACGCGCCGGACATCGCCCGCCGCGCGCAGTCGGCGCTGGCCATACAAAGCCGCTATGCGCGCCAGTTCTACACCACGCCCGAATCCCGCGCAGCGCGGATCGACGTTTTTCCTCCCGGCCGCACCCTGCCCCCGGCCCTGCTCGCTGACGACGCCCCATGGCTCACCGGCCTGCCCGGCTATTCCTGCCTGACTCCAAGTAACCCCACGCACTGCCAGGCCCGCTTCCTCCGCCTCGGCGCCGAGCAGGAGGAGGTGATCGTTCTGGTGAGGCCAGCAGAGGCCCTCCTGCTGGCGCCGGAGCCAGACGGCAAATGGCACGTGCGCGCGGAACTCTCCGGCAAATTGCACTGCCCGTCTCTGGCCAATGTGTTGGCCACCGGCGAGATCACGCTCGCGCCGCACGACCAGCCTGACATCCTCGTCGGCACCACCCGCTTCACACTCGCCGCGCCCCGCACCGGCGCCTGCCCCAAGGACTAAAACGAAACGGGGCGCGGAGGTTTCCCCCCGCGCCCCTTTTCAGGCCAGCCGACCCCGCAGGATCAGGCGGACTTCGCCACGATCTCGTCGGCGATGTTCCGCGGCACCGGCTCGTAGTGGTTGAACTGCATGGTGAAGGACGCGCGGCCCTTCGTCATGGAGCGCAGGTCGGAGATGTAGCCGAACATTTCCTTCAGCGGCACGTGGGCACGCACCATGACGGTGGAGCCAGCGCTTTCCTGGCTCTGGATCATGCCGCGGCGACGGTTCAAGTCGCCCACGCAGTCGCCGACGTGGTCGTTCGGGGTGGTCACCTCGACGTCCATGATCGGTTCGAGAATGATCGGGCCGGCCTTCTTCATGCCTTCGCGGAAGCAGGCCTTGGCGGCGATTTCGAACGCCAGCGCGCTCGAGTCGACGTCATGGTACTTGCCGTCGATCAGCGTGTACTTGAAGTCCACGGTCTGGAACCCTGCCAGCACGCCGGTATCGGCCTGCACCCGGATGCCCTTTTCGACCGCGGGGATGAACTCCTTCGGCACCGTGCCGCCGACGACCTTGTTCTCGAACTGAACGCCCGCATTGCGCTCCTGCGGCTCGAAGATGATCTTCACTTCGGCGAACTGGCCCGAACCACCGGTCTGCTTTTTGTGCGT
>CAIWAJ010000712.1:0-2464 GCA_903910565.1 uncultured Rhodospirillales bacterium | reverse complement strand
CGCCCACCCGATGGATGTGATGCGCACCGGCGTTTCCATGCTCGGCTGCGTGCTGCCCGAAAAGGAAGACCACAGCGCCGCCGGCGCGCGCGACATCGCGGACCGGCTGATGGCCTCGCTCGGCTCGATGCTGCTCTACTGGCATCACTGGTCGCAGAACGGCAAGCGCATCGAGGTCGAAACGGATGACGATTCGATCGGCGCCCATTTCCTCCATCTCCTGCACGGCACGGCGCCGGGCGCGAGCTGGGTGCGGGCGATGCATACCTCGCTGATCCTCTACGCCGAGCACGAGTTCAATGCTTCAACCTTCGCCTGCCGCGTGGTCGCCGGCACGGGCGCTGACATGCATTCCGCCATTGGCGGCGGCATCGGCGCGCTGCGCGGGCCGAAGCATGGTGGCGCCAACGAGGTGTCGTTCGACATCCAGAAGCGCTACGCCAACCCCGACGAGGCGGAGGCCGATATCCGCGCCCGCGTCGCAGCGAAGGAAGTGGTGATCGGCTTCGGCCATCCCGTCTACACCATCGCCGACCCGCGCAACGAAATCATCAAGGGCGTTGCACTGCGGCTTTCGCAAGAGGTCGGTGACACCAGGATGTATGGGATCGCGGAGCGCATCGAGGCGGTGATGGCGGAAACCAAGAAGATGTTCGCCAACCTCGACTGGTACAGCGCCGTCTCCTACCACATGATGGGCGTGCCGACCGCGATGTTCACCCCGCTTTTCGTCATCGCGCGCACCGCCGGCTGGAGCGCGCATGTGATGGAGCAGCGGGTGGACGGCAAGATCATCCGCCCGACGGCGAACTATGTCGGCCCGGAGAACCAGGTGTTCGTCAACCTCGCTGACCGCGCCTAAGTCTTTTCAATCTCGCGAGCTGATCGACTGCGCCGTGGCGAAAGCCGCGGCGCAGTTTTTTTGCGCCTATTGTTCCCCTGCGACGACTTTGCATTGACATCGGACGGCAACACATTCGATAGCGGCAATGTGTGTGATCGCTTGCGTGACGAGTCGCATCTTCAACGCGCGTGGTGGCATACGCCGGAAAGGTTTCGGTTCATGGGCCCCTGGCCCGGCCGGCTGCCGCGTAATGAAGGTAGCTTCGGATCGCTTCCTTTCGCCGACATGTTTGCACGGCCGGGACTGTGCCGCGCAGGACTGAATGTACGTCGTTCCGGCTTCATCTCTTGTGCGTACCGGAACCTGCAATCCACGGCATGAAGGAGATCCATTCACCATGACTGACGACCACCCCAGCAAACGCCGCGCCCAGCCGCTGGCGGTCAAGGCACCGGCAAAGAAGGCTGCCGCCCCAGCCGCCGCGGCCAAACCCGCAGCCAAGAAAGCGGCGGCGAAGCCGGCGGCCAAGCCCGCCGCAGCGCCCGCCGCGAAGGCAGCCGCACCGAAGAAGGCCGCCCCCAAGGCCGCCGCTCCCGCAAAAGCTGCACCGGCCAAGGCCGCGCCAGCGAAGGCCGCGCCTGCAAAAGCCGCGCCCGCAAAAGCGGCCGCGAAACCCGCCGCCAAGGCGGCCGCTCCGGCAAAGCCCGCTGCCAAGCCGGCAGCCAAACCCGCCACTCCCGCCAAGGCCGCGGCCAAACCCGCCGCAAAGCCGGCCGCGAAACCTGCCGCTAAAGCCGCGCCTGCGAAGGCGACCGCCAAGCCTGCAGCCAAGGCCGCTCCCAAAGCCTCCGCAAAGCCGGCGGCCAAAGCGGCAGCGCCCGCCAAGGCCGCGGCCAAGCCGGCCGCCAAACCGGCCGCGAAAAAGGCGAAGTCCGCCTGATCCGGCCTAAATCCGAAACGGAAAGGGCGCCCATGTGGCGCCCTTTCTGTGTCAGGCCCCGAAGGTGCCCAGCAGATCGTCCACCGCCGCACCGCTGAGCAGCCGCGGGTTCGCGCCCCGCAGCAGCAGGAACAGCTTGGCCGCCTCCTCCAATTCCTCGGCGGCATAGACCGCATCGGTCAGCGTCTTGCCGCTCACCACCGGCCCGTGATTGGCCAGCAGCAGCGCCCGCGCCTCCTTGGCCGCCGCATGGATCGCCGGCTCCATCGCCGCATCGCCGGGCCGGTAATACGGCACCACCGGCATGGTCCGTCCCACTCGCATGACGAAATAGGGCGTCAGCGGCGGGATCGGGTTGCCCGGATCGACGTCCTGCAAGCAGGAGACCGCCGTCGCCATGGTGGAATGCAGATGCACCACCGCGCCGCAGTCCGGCCGCGCCCGATACATCGCCCGATGCATGAACACCTCCTTGGAGGGCGCATCGCCGGAGAGATGGCGGAAATCCGGCCCGAGCTTGGAGAGCCGCGCCGCATCGAGCCGGCCGAGCGAGGAGTTGGTCGGCGTCATCAGGTAGCCGTCATCCAGCCGCACGCTGATATTGCCGGCACTGCCGACCGAGAAGCCGCGCGCGAACAAGCTCGCGGCCAGGCTCACCAGCAAATCGCGCGTCGTCGCCT
>CAIWAJ010000711.1:0-10456 GCA_903910565.1 uncultured Rhodospirillales bacterium | reverse complement strand
GGGGCGGCGGCGGCAGCGGCGCCTTCGCCGGCGGTTTCGGCGCCGGGGCCGGGGTGACCGGTGGCGCCGGCGGCGGGACCGGCGCGGGCGGTGATATATTCGTCCAGCAGGGTGGCCAACTCATCATCGGCGCCGGCAGCCTCGGTGCCGGCACGGTGGCCGGTGGCGCTGGAAGTGCGGGCGGCGGCGCGGGCGGCGGTTTCGGCGATGGGCTGTTCCTCCAGGGCACAAACACCACCACCCTCGCGCCATCCGCCGGCCAGACGCTCGACATCGCCGGCGCCATCGCCGACGAGGGCGCCGGCGGCCTGTCCCTGGCCGGCGACGGCATCGTCTCCCTCGATGCCCAATCCAGCTTCGCCGGCGGCATCGCCGTGCAAAGCGGCGCCCTCGCCCTGCGCGCACCGGGCGCGGCCGGCAGCGGCGCCATTACCTTTGGCTACGGCGCCACCGCGACCCTCACCATCGCCCCGGGCGATGTGCCCACGAATATCCTCAGCGGCCTGCTGCCCGGCATCACGATCGACCTGCAGGGCATAGGCGCCGCCACCGCCGCCACACTGGATGCGGGTGGCCTGTTGCAGGTGACTGGCGGCGCCGTCCCAGTGACCCTCACGCTCGACCCAGGCCAGATATTCACCGGCGAGACCTTTCTCACCGCGCCCGATGGCAGCGGCGGCAGCCTGATCACCGCAAAGACCGTCAACAATGACCGCCCGCCCTTCATCTCCGACGCCGGCCCCGTCAGCGGCGACGATCACACCGCGTTCGCCCCGCTCGGCGCCATCCAGGTCGCCGATCTCGATGCCGGGCAGAACGAAAGCGCCACCGTCACCCTGTCCACCCTCGCAAACGGCGAGCTCTCCAATTTCGGCGCTGGCACCTACGACGCCACTACCGGCATCTACACCGTCACCGGCAGCGCCGCGGACGTCACCAGCGCCATCGAGGGGCTCGTCTTCACGCCCACGGAATACCAGGTGCCGTCGGGCCAGGCGATCAGCACCGGCTTCACCATCGGGGTGACCGACGGGACGATGGCCGCGCGCGCTACCACCACCGCGTCGGTGACCGCGCTCAATGACCCGCCCGTCATCACCCTGGCCAACACCGCCGCCCCCCTGGAAGCGTACTGGGGTGTGCCCTTTTACGCCTTCGCCGGCGACGCCATCACGGACCCCGATGCCGGCGCGAACGAGACCATCACCCTCGGCCTCACCGGCTTCGGAACACTCTCGGCGACCAGCCTCACCGGCACCCCCGCCGAGGTGACCACCGCGCTGCAAAGCGTGACGTTCACGCCGGCGCCAAATCCGGCCGCCGCGGGGTTTACGGTCAACTATTTGACTGTCGCGGTCTCCGACGGCATCGCCCCGGCGGTGACCACGAATTCGGTGGAGGTGCTGGCCGGCCTGCCCATCTTCACCGGCACCCGGTCAGGCCAGACCGTCACTGACGGTGTCGTCATGTATCCCTTCACCGGGGTATCCGTCAGCGATTCGGCCGGACTCTCCATCGTCGGGCTCACCGTGTCGATCGATAACCCCGCCACCAACCTACCCACCGGCTCCGCCGGCGTGCTGGTCGGGCCGGGGCTTACCCATACCGGAGTCGGCATCTATACGCTGGCGGTCAATCCCGGTGACAGTTTCGCCAAGATCAGCGCCGAAATCGCCGCGCTCAAGTTCAAGCCGGCGCCTGGAACCGCGCCGGTCACCTCCGTGCTCGTGCTTTCGGCCTTCGACGGCGCCACCACCGCAAGCAATTGGGACACCACGGTGACCGCCTCGCCAGCCGCGCTTGCCGCCGTGCTCGCGTCCCGGCCGCTCGATCTGCTGCCCGCCTTGACCGCGGTGCCGGCACTGTCAGATCATCCGGCCGTCCCGGCGATGCTGTCCGGTGGCACGGTGAGCCAGACCAGTCCCATCTTCACCGACCTGGTGGCGGTGGACTGGCACGCCTTAGGGTAGGCCGCGCTCAGCGGCGGCGGCGCAGGGCGGCGAGGCCGAAGACGGCCGGCCCGAGCAGCAGCATGGACATCGGTTCCGGCACCGCCGTGCCGCCACCGCCGGTCTGGCTCGATACCTTGGCGCCGACATTGCCGGTATTGCCGTTGTTGCCGATGATGTCGCTCGAAAACAGGTAGCCCGCGGAGTTGGCGATGAAGTTGGCGATCGACAGCGTCGCCCCGGCCAGCGCGGTAACGCTGAATTTCAGCGGCCCGACCTGGAGCGGCGGGCTCGAGCCGTTCGGTCCGCCGGTATCGTCCACGGCGTGGCTGAAACTCGTGTTCGAGATGCCCTTGGGCGTTCCCGCCTGCGTGAAGAATGCATTCGGCTGATAGGTTCCGCTGGTGGAATCCCAGGTGTCGATGTTGGTGATCGACACGCTGATCCCCGGCGTCAGATCGAAGGCCAGCGAGTCGCCGGCGCCGGAGTTCACGAACCCCGTATTGGTGACCAGCGTCACCGTCACATCCACCTGGATCGCCGACACCTCGGTCAACGTCACGGTGCCGAAGGGCCCGGTGCCGCAGGTGCCGGTGCAGGCGTCCTGGTCGAGGGTGTAGGTCGCGGTGGCGGCAAAGCCCGGCCCGGCCAACAACGTAACCATGCCCAGCGCAACCAGGCTCGACCAGAGAGAACGAATTCGCAGCATCTTGATACCACCATCGGCCGTATTGGCCGCACAAAGCGCTCAACCACCAGTTGCCCGAGCCACCGCCCGGCATTGTTGGTTTTTGGTTAAGCAAGTGGCATGCCAAGTGAAATTTTAATTTTATTACAGTGAGTTATGCCTGAAATGAGATGTGCGTAGAATCACCTATGTAAAGCCCTGCGACGTCGCGTTCGGGACTACCTCCAGCGCGCCAACCGCGCCGCCGCCTCGGCCATGTCGGCCTCCGGGCCACAATAGCTGAACCGCACGAAATGGTGCCCGCGCTCGCGGTCGAAATCGACGCCGGGCGAGGCCGCCACCCCCGTCTCGGCCAGCATGCGGGCGCAGAATTCGCGGCTGTCATTGGTGCGGTCGGAAACGTCGGCGTAGATGTAGAAGGCTCCCTCCGCCGGTGACAGGCGCGGGAAACCCGCCGCGGGCAGCCGGGCCAGCAGCAGGTCCCGCGAGCGCCGATAGCGGGCGATATTGGCCTCCAGCTCCTCGGTGCACTCGAACGCCGCCTCGGCGGCAACCTGGGCGATATGCGGCGCGGAGATGAACATGTTCTGCGCCAGGCACTCCACCGGGCGCACCAGATCCTCCGGCAGCACCAGCCAGCCAATGCGCCAGCCGGTCATCGAGAAGTATTTCGAGAAGCTGTTCACCACCACGGCGGAGGGGCTGAGTTTCGCGGCGGTGGCCAGCGGCGCGTCGTAGTTGAGCCCGTGATAGATCTCATCGCTGATCAGCCGCACACCGTTCGCGTGGCACCATCCGGCGATCTCGGCGAGCTCGTCGGGATGAAGCATCGTCCCGGCGGGGTTGCACGGGCTGGCCACGATGAGGCCATCGGGACGCGGGTCAAGCCGCTCCAGCATCGCCACAGTCGGCTGAAACCGCGTCTCGAGCCCGGCAGTGAGGATCACCGGTTCGATGCCGAGCGCGGTCAGGATGTTGACGTAGGGCGGGTAGAACGGCGCCGCCATCGCCACCCGGTCGCCGGGGTCGAAAGCGGCGAGAAACGCGAGCGGAAACGCCCCTGACGCCCCCACCGTCACCGCGACCCGCGATGCCGGCACCTCCGCGCCATACCAGTCCGCATAATGCCGGGCGATGCGCGCCCGCAGGCTCGGGATACCCAGCGCCTCGGTGTAGCCGAGCGACCCACCCCCCGCAAGCACCCGCTGCACCGCCGCCACCGCCCCGGCCGGCGCCCCGGTGCCGGGCTGGCCGACTTCCATGCGGATCACATGCGGCGCCCCCGCCGGCAGCGCGGCCTGCCGGGCGTTTGCCGCGCTGATCACGTCCATCACGATGAACGGCGGCGCGGCGGCGCCGCGTCCGGTCTTCAGCGCCACCTCAATTCCCGCCGGTCGCCAGCCCGAATCCCCGCGAATCCGACGTCCAGCCGCAGCTCTCCGGGTTCCCCGCATTGCGGTTGCAGCCAATCACGTTGGCCCGGCCCGGCTCCGGCGAGGCGGCCGGATCGGCGCGGAACACCGGCCCAGGGTCGGCCAGCGAGCGCGCGATCGCCAGCCCGACGGCCACCGGCGCCCCATCCTGCCCCGAGCCACCCGCCATGATGCGGAACTTGCTGTCGCGGCGCTGCGTCACCATCCCCGCCGCCAGCAGCGGCGGCGGCACGGCAGCCGGCGAGGCGGCGAGCAGGATGCCGGTCCCGGCGGCAATCCGCCCGGTGCCGAACAAATTGCCCATCGTCAGCGCGCAGATCACCGCATTGCCCTCGCGGTCGAGCACGCCGAAGCTGGTGCTCGCCGGCAGCGGCGGCAGGCTCCCCGTGGGGGTCACCGCCCCGTTGAGGATCGCCTCCGGCATCGTGCCATCGCGCCGCATCTGCGCCGCCGCGGCCAGGCCGTTGGCTTTCGCTTCGTCCAACGCCCCGGGGTTGCGCGCCAAAGTCGCATAGGCCACCGCCGCGGCGAGCCCGCCATCGGTCGGCAGCAGCGCAATCGCGGTCTGCTCGGTCGAAGGCGCGAACAGCGCCGGCGTCATCCGCGGCAGCGCCTTGCGCAAATCCTCGGCCGTCAGCGCCGCACCCGCCAGCCTGGCTCCATCCAGGAACCGCCGCGACGTCGCGCCGACATAAAGCTCGCCGACCCCAAGCCGCCGCAGCTGCGCGAATGTCGCACCCAGCTCCGGCTGCACCAGCGTCGCGCCCTCGGCGATCGCCCGTCCGCCCGGCAGGAACACCGAGGCCGCCGTAGGGTCCCCCGCCAGCGGGCCGGCGACCACGGAGAGATCGCGCACCAGCGCCCGGCTCGCCGGCACCCCGTCGCGCGCCATCTGCTCGGCCACGCCGATCAGCGCCTCGAATCGCGCGCGCCCATGGCGGGCATGCATCAGGAACAACCCGCGCGCCAGCATCGGCGCCGAGGCCGGCCGCTCCGCTCCCGTCGCCGAGGCAGGCGCCTGGGGCATGAACATGAACGCATCCGGCACCCCGGAGGCCTTCTCGTCGCCGCGGTGGGCCAGGCAGGCCCCCCCGCTGCCGAGTCCGGCACGCGATGGCAGCGTCACCGACAGCGCGAAAATCCCGGCCACCGCGGCGTCGGTCGCATTGCCGCCCGCCGAGAGCACCTGCCGCGCCGCCAGCACCGCCTGCGGCTCATCCCCGCTCACCGCGCCGAGGAAGCCGCTCACGAAGCCGACCGTCCCCTCCTTCGGCTTCTCGCCCCCGAACCACCCGCTCACCGTCGAGCAGCCGGAGGTCAGCAACCCGAATGCCACCGCGACGGCGATCGCCGGATTGGCTATTCTGTGGCCCATGAAGCGCCTGTTCGTCCGACTCGTCTCTGCCATGATGGCTCCGATTGTATTCGCCGCGACTTTGCCGGCATCGTCCGCGCGGGCGCAATCCGCCGCCGGCGGCCCACGCCTCACCTTGATCCGGGACGCCGAAACCGAGACGCTGTTCCGCACTTTCGCCAATCCCTTGTTCCGCGCGGCCGGGGTGGATCCCAACCTCGTCCGCATCATCCTCATCCGGGACAACGCCATAAACTCCTTCGTCAGCACCGGCAACTTACTGTTCGTAAACACCGGACTTGTGATGAAGGCGGACAGCGCGCTCGAACTGGTCGGCGTCCTCGCCCACGAGACCGGCCACATCGCCGGCGGCCACCTCGCCAAGCTGCCCGAGGCCATGCGCGAGGCGATGATCAGCAGCATCGCCGCCATGCTGATCGGCGCCGCCGCCGGCGCGGTCACCCGCGGCGAGGGCCTCGCCTCCGCGGTCGCCGGCCAGCAGATCGCCATGCGCAACCTGCTTTCCTTCACCCGCGGCATGGAGCGCTCGGCCGACCAGGGCGCCATGCAGTTCCTCGACGCCAATAAATGGTCGGCCCAGGGCCTGCTTGACCTGTTCCACCACCTCGAAGGCCAGGAATTCCTCTCCCGCGCCCAGCAGGACCCTTATCTGATGACCCACCCGGTGACGCGCGAGCGCATCGAGTTCGTGCAGAACCACATCGCGACCACACCCTTTGCGAAAAACCCCCTGCCGCAAGGCTTCGACGCCGGCTTCCTGATGGTCCGCGCCAAGCTGCAGGGCTTCCTCCAGCCCAGCTCCGTCACCCTGCGCGCGATCCCCGAGAACGACGCCTCGCCGCCCGCCCGCTATGCCCGCGCCATCGCCCTGTTCCGCCTCGGCCACCTCCCCGAGGCCCTCGCCCTCATCGATGGCCTGCTCGCCGCCCAGCCCTCCAGCCCCTGGCTCTACGAGCTCAAGGGCCAGATGCTGTTCGAGAACGGCCGGGTGCGCGACAGCCTCACCCCCTACCGCGCCGCCATCCGCCTCGCCCCCGAGCAGCCGCAGATCCGCATCGCCCTCGCCCATGCCATGGTCGAAACCGGCGACCCGCTGCTGCTCCGCCCTGCAATCCAGGAGCTGCAATCCGCGCTCGACAAGGAACGCGACAACGCCGACGGCTGGCGCACCCTCGGCACCGCCTGGGGCAAACTCGGCGACACCGCCCAGGCCAACCTCGCTCTGGCCGAGGCGGCGATGGCCAATGACGACATCCCCACCGCCCGGCATCTGGCCTCCCGCGCCGAGAAATCCCTCCCCCCCGGCCCCGCCCGCCTCCGAGCCACCGATATCAGCAATGCCGTGAAAAAAGAGAACCGCAGCGGGTTTTGAGCTACTAGCGTCTGTCGGGGCAGGCGGAGTCGTTGGAGCCGGATAAACCAGGGCAATCCCGAGAAGGAAGGAAAGCAGTTCTTTTTGTGAACAAAAAGAACCAAAAAACTTTTTCGCTCCTTTTTTTCAAAAAAGGAGTGCTTCCTTGTTCACCCGGTCGCCCAACGGATAAACAGTCGCTCGAACCAGGCCCCGTAGACGCGCCAACCGGACAAGGACCACCCCACATGCCCCGCCTGCCCGCCTTGGCCCTCCTGGCCGCGCTGCTCTTCCCGCTCGCGGCCACGGCCCAGCCAAGCGCCGCGCCGTCCAGCTCCGCCCTCCCCAGCGCCTTCAGCGAGGCACAGCGGCGCGAAATCGTCGAGATCCTCCGCCACGCCTTGCGCACCGACCCCTCGATCCTGCGTGACGCGGTGGCCGCCATCCAGGCCGAGGACAAGCGCAGCGAATCCGCCGCCGCCGGCGCCGCCATCGCCCGCAACCTCGACGCCCTCACCCGCGCGCCGGGCGATCCCGTGGTCGGCAACCCCAACGGCGACGTCACCGTGGTCGAGTTCTACGACATCCGCTGCCCCTATTGCCGCCGCATGCTCCCCACCATCGCCGCCCTGCTCAAAAGCGACCCCAACATCCGCCTGGTCTACAAGGACATCCCCATCCTCGGCCCCGGCAGCGTCATCGCCGCCCGCGCCGTGCTCGCCGCCCAACGCCAGGGCGCCTATCTGCGCATGCATGACGCGCTGATGTCCGGCCCCGCCCAGATCGACACCGACGTGGTGAAAGCCACCACCCAGCGCCTCGGGCTGGATTGGGAGCGCCTGCAGCGCGACATGGCCGATCCCGCCATCCAGGCGCGGCTCGAAGCCAACCTCAAACTCGCCCGCACCCTGGATATCGAGGGCACCCCGGCCTACGTGATCGGCCAGCAGCTGCTCCCCGGCGCCGTCTCCCTGGCCGACCTCAAGGACATGATCGCCCTCGCCCGTCGCCGCTAGCGCCGCTATATCCGCATCCCCAGCCGCACCGAGAGATCCAAGATGTCCGACCCCTCCGTCATCGCCACCCGCCGCGGCCGCATCGGCCATCTCCTGCTCAACCGGCCCAAGGCCCTCAACGCGCTCGACATCCCCATGCTGCACGCGATGACCGCCGCCCTGGCCGCGTGGCGGGACGACCCTTCGGTCCACGCGGTGGTGGTCGAAGGCGCCGGCGGCCGCGCCTTCTGCGCCGGCGGGGATATCCGCGCCATCCGCGCCTTCGCGATGGCCGGCGAGCACCACACGGTCGCCGAGTTCTTCGGCACCGAATACGCGCTCAACGCGATGATCGACGAGTATTCCAAGCCCTACATCGCCATTATCGACGGCGTCTGCATGGGCGGCGGCATCGGCCTTTCCGTCCACGGCGATATCCGCGTCACCTCCGAGGCCGGGCTGTTCGCCATGCCGGAAACCGCCATCGCCCTGTTCCCCGATGTCGGCGCCACCTTCATGCTCCCCCGCCTCCCCGGCGCGCTCGGCATGTATCTCGGCCTCACCGGCGCCCGCCTGCACGGGGCGGACGCGGTACACGCCGGCCTTGCCACCCACTACATCCCCCAGGCCGCCATCGCCGGCCTCGCCGATGCCATCGCGGCCGACGGCCCCGCCGCGGTGGCGGCACTGGCGCAGAGCCTCCCCCCCTTCAGCCTGGCCCCCCATCGCGCGGCGATCGACCGCTGCTTCGGCCAGGACAGCGTGGCGCAAATCGTCGCCGCGCTCGAGGCGGAAGGCACCGACTGGGCGGCCGAGTCGCTGGCCGCGCTCCGCCACGGCTCCCCCTCCGCGGTGCTGTGGTCCTTCGCGGCCATCCGGCGCGGCGCCACGCTCAACCTGCGCGGCGCGCTCGCCGCCGAGCTGGCACTGACGCGCAAAATCTCCGTCCACCCCGAATTCCACGAAGGCGTGCGCGCCATGCTGGTCGACAAGGACCGAACACCGAAATGGTCCCCCGCCCGCCTCGAGGACGTCGACGCGGCTGCGATCGACGCGGTGTTCGCATGAGCCGCCTGGCGCTCGCCCTGCTGGCGGCGGCCCTGCTCGCCGGCCCGGCCGCGGCACAAACCCCGCTCGCCGCCCCCGGCAAACCCGGCTGGACCCCGGCGGGCAATGACTGCTTCGTGTGGAACCGCGCCCCGGCGGCCGACGAGACCGCCTCCTGGTCGGGCCCTTGCGTCAACAAGCGCGCCTCCGGGCGCGGCCTGCTGGTCTGGCGCGCCGGCGAAGGCGAGCAGCGCTACGAGGGCGAGATGCGTGACGGCCACCTCAACGGCCGCGGCAAATACGTCTTCTCCCTCAACACCTCCTACGAGGGCGACTTCAAGGACGACGATTTCGACGGCAAGGGCGTCATGGTCGAGCCCGGCGTGCGCTACGACGGCGCCTGGAAGGCCGGCCGCAAGAACGGCCGCGGCCTGCTCTCCACCATGAACGGCGACCGCTACGATGGCGATTTCCTCGATGATGCCATGACCGGCAAAGGCATGCTGGTGCTGTCCGACGGCCGCAAATACGAGGGCGCCCTGAAGGAAGGGCTGCCGGAAGGGCAGGGGACCCTCACCGACCCCGCCGGCACCGTCAACGGCACCTGGAAAGCCGGCTGCTTCAACGACGGCAAAAACAAGGTGGCCTTCGGCGTCAGCCCCTCGGCCTGCCCATAACCGATCAAAAAAGGATCACCGCGATGCGCATGAAGGCCGCCATTCTCCGCGAACAGGGCCGGCCGCGGCCCTATGCGCAGTCCATCGCCATGTCGATCGAGGAGGTCGACCTGCTGCCCCCCGGCCCCGGCGAAGTGCTGATCGAGGTGGCCGCCGCCGGCCTCTGCCATTCCGACCTCTCCGCCATCGAAGGCCTCCGCCCGCGGCCGCTCCCCGTCATCATCGGCCATGAAGGCGCCGGCATCGTGCGCGACATCGGCGCGGGCGTCGCCGACCTCAAGCCCGGCGATCACGTCATCACCGTCTTCGCCGCCTCCTGCGGAGTTTGCCGCTACTGCGTCGCCGGCCGCCCCAATATCTGCCCCGCCGGCAACGCCGCCCGTGCCGCCGGCACCCTCAGGTCCGGCACCCGCCGCCTCTTCCAGGACGGCAAGCCCATCAACCACGGCAGCGGCCTCTCCCTCTTCGCCCAATTCGCCGTCATCGACCGCCGCTCGGCCGTCAAGATCGACCAGGACATCCCCCTCGATGACGCCGCGATCTTCGGCTGCGCCGTGATGACCGGGGCCGGCGCCGTCATCAACACGGCTGGCCTCAAGGCCGGCGAGGATATCGGCATCGTCGGCCTCGGCGGCGTCGGCATGAACGCCCTCTTCGCCGCCGTCTCCGCCGGCGCCGGGCGCATCGTCTGCGTCGATGCCAGCCCCGAAAAACTCGCCCTCGCCCGCCAATGGGGCGCCACCGACACCTTCCTCGCCACCGACCCCGCCTGCGCCGACCAGGTCCGCGCCGCCACCTCCGGCGGGCTCGACAAGGTCGTGGAGGCCGCCGGCGTGATGAAGGCCGTCGAACTCGCCTACGCCATGACCGGCCTCGGCGGCTGCGTCGTCTGCGCCGGCCTGCCCGACGGCAAATCCCGCCACGCCTACCTCCACGCCGAT
>CAIWAJ010000710.1:0-1815 GCA_903910565.1 uncultured Rhodospirillales bacterium | reverse complement strand
TACGCTGGGCGCCATCGAGCTCTCCAATCCCGGCAAGCCACCGCCCAAACGCCACTTTGTCCATACCTGAGATGTTCCCCTGACGCCGGGGAGTAGAATCGCAGATCTCAACAGATGACGCAATAAGAGCGAAGTTTTTTGGTTCTTTTTTTCAAAAAAGAACCGCTTCCTTCAAAACCGCGCCCGCACCCCCGCCAGCAACGAGACCCCCGGCGTCTGAAACCCATTCGCCGGCTCGAAGTGCGAATTCCCCAGATTTAGCCCGGTGACGAACAGCGTCAGCGTCTCGCTCAGCGCGTAGCTGGCGTTGAGGTTCATGATCGCGCCCGGATGCGCCCGCCCGACGCCGACCGGGAAGCCGTTATCGTCGCTCAGGAAATCCTGGAACGCGCCGGTGTAGACGATCTCCGGCGCAATCGTCAGGCCAGGCAGCGGGGTGGAACGCAGCGATGCGCTCGCCTGCTCGCGGGGCCGGCGCAGCAACGGCGCGCCGGTGGTGAGGTCGCGGGTTTCGGTATGGGTGTAGTCCAGCACGATATCCAACTCGTCCGCGGGCCGCAGGGTCAGGCTGGTTTCGAAGCCCTGGGTGCGGGCGCGATCGACGTTCTGGCTGGTCGAGCTGGTGAAGCCGGGCCCGTAGACGATCTGGATCAGGTTGTTGATGCGATTGTTGAAATAGGTCACCTCGAAGCTCGCCGGCTTACGCTTCGCGCCCGGCAGGTCGATCGCCCAGCCGACCTCCCAGCCCGCGGAGCGCTCGGGCTTGAGCGCGGGATTGCCGAGGTAGCCGGAGGAATCCGCGCCGAACAGGTCATAGAGCGAGGGCGCGCGGAAGGCGGTACCGTAGGAGAGTTTCGCGCGGGACCAGATCTCCGGGATCGCGAACACCCCCCCGGTCCGCCAGGTCATCGCGCCGCCGCCATAGCGGGCCTCCTCGCCGCGGAAATCCGCGGTCAGCGTCAGCCGCCGCCACAGGGTTACCTGGCCGCCGAGATGCGCGGCATCGGCTGTGGCGCTGGCGCGGGTGCTGTTCTGGTAGGGAAAGCCGGCGAAATTGGCGACCAGCGCGGAGTTGGCGGAATCCATCGTGTGGCTGGCGCCGAACACCAGCGCGGCATCGCTGGCCGGGCCGGTTTCGGGCAGATGCAGCGTGTTGTCCCAACGCAGGTCGGTCCGCCGCCCGTGATAGCGCGTGTCGGCGCTGGTCGCATTGGGGTCCGCCGGTTCGAGCGGCTGGCGGTAGCGGCGATCGGTGTTGAGTTGACCGGCCACCAGCGAGGTTTCCCAGGCACCGTCGAGCAGCAGGTGGGAAAGCCCGAAACGCCCGCTCAGACTGCTGTCGAACCCGCGATAGGCATTGGCGTCGTAGTTGGGGAAGCCCAGCGAATCGAGCAGGAACGTCGCCGAACGGCCGCGCAGGAAGGCGGTGGCCCGCGTGTCCTCGTCGAGATCGACGCCGAGATTGACCGACCCGGTGGCGGAGCGGAACGGATTGCGCGCCCCGGTATGGATGCTCTCCCGCTTGGGCGTGGCATCGAACCCCGACTCGTCGCGCGCCTCGGCGGAGATGCTGTAGTCGAACCGGCCGGTCTTGCCGGAAATGGTGGAAGCCGCCCGCGCCTGCGCCGGCAGGCCGGCGGCAAGCTCTGCCGTGCCGCCCATCGCCCCCTGGCCGCGGCGGGTGATGAGGTTGATCACGCCGCCGATCGCGCCCGAGCCATAGAGGCTCGACATCGGACCGCGGATCACCTCGATCCGCTCGACGTCGGCGAGGCTGTCGACGCCGAAATTATAGAGCCCGCCGGGGTCCGAGGG
>CAIWAJ010000709.1:0-4469 GCA_903910565.1 uncultured Rhodospirillales bacterium | reverse complement strand
GTCTTGAAGGAGTCCTTGAAGGCCTGCACCGAGCCGAAATCCTCGACGATCTTGGCTTCGAGCTTGCCCGGGATGCCACCGCCGGTGGGGGACATGTTCTCCCAGAACACGATGTGGTTCCAATGCTGGCCGGCATTGTTGAACACGCCGGCGAGGGCGGCGTCACCGTAGGAGAGCTTCACGATCTCTTCGAGGGACTTGCCCTGGAGCGCGGGGTTGGCGGCGACGAAGCCGTTCAGCGCGGTGACGTAGGCGTTGTGGTGCTTGCCGTGGTGCAGTTCCAGCGTCTCCTGGCACATGCCGTTGGCGGCGAGCGCCGAGGTCGAGTAGGGCAGCGAAGGCAGTTCGAAGGCCATGAGCGCATTCTCCTGGGTGTGGTTCTAAAGCCGTGGTTACAGCTATGGCCGCGACCGCCACGCGTCAAGCGGGCGGGCGCGAAACTTGCGTGTCGGCGCGTTTCGCGGCAGGTCGGGCGGCATGACCGACGCCCTCTCCGCCAATGGCGCCATTGTGCGCCAGCACGATCCGGACCGCTTCCTGTGCACGCTGTTCGCCCCACCGGAGCGGCGGGAGGCGCTGTTCACGCTCTACGCGTTCAATCACGAGATCGCCCGGGCACGGGAGGTGGCGTCCGAGCCGGTGCTGGCGCTGATCCGGCTGCAATGGTGGCGCGAGGTGGTGGAGGGGGCGGCGCGGCGGCATGACGTGGCGACACCGCTGCGGGCGTTGATCGACGCGGGGGCGCTCAATGCGGGCGATCTGCTGGCGATGATCGAGGGGCGGGAGATGGAGGCGGACGCGGCGATCCCCACCGAGGCGGAGTTCCTGGCCTATGCCCGGCAGATCGGCGGGCACCTGGCCGCGGCAGCGGGTGGCTTGCTCGGCGCCGGCACGGATGCGCGGGAGCGGCTGCTGGCGCTTGGCACGGGCTACGCGATGACCGGGGTGCTGCGGCGCTTCCCCGCCCTCGCGCGGGAGGGGCGCTGTCTGCTGCCGGAGGATGTGCTGGCGGCGCAGGGGATGTGTGTGCATGACGCGATGGCGCGGCCGGAGGCGGTCGATCTTGGCGGGATGGTTGGTACGGCGCGGGGCATGCTGGCGGAGCGGCGGAGCTGGCCGCGCGGGGTGATCGCGGCGGCCTTGCCGGCGGTGTTGGCGCGGCGGGATTTGGCGCGGGGGTTGGCGGCGGGGCCGCGGGGGATTGGCGATCGGCTGGCGGTGCTGGGGGCTTATGGGGTGGGGCGGGTCTAGCTGTCGGACTTTGCGGTGGATTTCGCGGCGATCCCGAGGATGCAGGCGGCGAACAGCGCGCTCATGCTGGTGACCACGCCGAGCAGCCAGCGCAGGCGGGTCGCAGTGTCGGCGGCGTCGGCGGCGAGGCGGGTGTGCATGGCGAGGCGTTCGGCCTCGATACGGGCCGACATGTCGCCACCGATGGGCAGCAGCGCGGCGGCGCTGTCGCCGAGGCGGGGGCGGAGGCGGTCCAGGGCGGCTTGCGGTTCGGGGCCGGACAGCGCGGCGCGGGCCTCGTTGAGGGCGGCATCGCGTTGCAGGGCGCGTTGCAGGGGGATGGGGCCGGCGTAGGTCGCGAAGATGCCGGTCAGGCCGACGACGGCGACGGTCATGACCAGGAAGGCGAACCAGGTGCTGTCGGGGCGTTGCATACGGGGGTGTCTGGACCACTGGCGGGGCTGGCGTCAACCGATGTCGATTAGGGGAACGTTTACGCGTCAGCGGGATGATGGCGGTGTGGAGTTTCAGGGATCGGAGTAAGGGCGCCGCATGGGAACTTCCCTGATGGGCCGGCTGTTCAAGTGGGTGCAAAGGCCACTGGCCGATGCGGCGGTCGCGATCGCCGATATCGGGGTGGAGACCCCGGCGGGGCCGAAAGTGAACGACGAGCAACGCCTCGCGGTATCCGACGTATTGTGGGGCGAGGGATTCCTGTGGCCCGGCGGCGAGGTTGAGATCATGCGGCTGGTGGCGCCGCTCGGTTTGTCGGCGGCGCATTCGTTGCTGTTCGTGGGCTGCGGGGCAGGTGGGCCGGCGCGGGTGATCTCGGGGTCATTGGGCGTCTGGGTCAGTGGGTTCGAGGCGGACGGCAAGTTGGCCGCCATCGCGACGCGGCGGTTGCAACGCTGCGGCATTCCGCTGGCCAAACGGGCGACGATCGGGACGTGGCGGCCGGAGGCGGCGGCCTTCCCGGCGCGTGGCTTTCATCACGGCGTGCTGCTCGACGTGCTCGACTCCGGGGACCCGGTGACCATCCTAGCCGCGGCGATCCAGGCGGTGAAGCCGGGGGGGCAGGTCATCGTGGTGCAGACCCTGGCCGGCACAAGGGGCGACGCATTGGGCCGCACCATTCCGCAAATCCTCGAGGCGCATGGGTGTGACGTGCGGATCGTCGAGGATGAATCCGCCCGGCATGCGCGGCTGGTACTGCAGGGCTGGCGGGCGATGTTGCGGCAGATCCGCGGGGAGCGGCCGGGTGCGGCGGAGGCTGCCTCCCTGGTGGAGGAGGCAGCGCGCTGGCTTTACCGGCTGCGGGATATCCGCGAGGGGCGGCTGCGGGTGGTTCGCTGGGTGGCGATTGCCCCGCGGGTGAACTAGCGGGCCATCGTTACCCCGTTGAGGCGGAACATGCCGTCGGCAACCGGGGCGAATCCACTGATTTTGCTCGACATGCCGAAAATCCAGCGGGGGGCGTAGAGGTAGAGGATCGGCAGGTCCTGGTGCAGCATTTCGAAGGCCTTGGCATAGAGCGGCAGGCGCTGGCCCATGTTGGAAATGCCGCGGGCCTGGTCGATCAGCCCGTCGAAAGTCTCGCTCTTGTAGCCCACCCAGTTGACCGGGGCGCCGGTGTGCAGCAGGTCGCGGATATTGCCGTCGGCATCGGGGCGGCCGGTCCAGCCGACCATGTAGGCGGCGGTGTTGCCCTTTTCGGCAGCATCGAGGCTGGCGACGAACTCCATGGCGTTGATCTTGACCTCGAAGCCGCCCTCGGCGGCCATCGACTGGATGACTTCGGCCATCTGCACCTGGTCGGGCTGGTTGATCACGGTGAGGGTGATCTGGAACGGCGTTTTCACGCCGGCCTCGGCCAGCAGCGCGCGGGCCTTGGCGGGGTCGCGCTTGGTGGGGGCGACCGCGGGGACGTAGAACGGGCTGGTCGGCGGTAGCGGCTGGGCGGTGACGGCGTGGGCGCCGTTATAGACCACCTGAACCAGGGCCTCGCGGTCGAGCGCGAGTTCGAAGGCGCGGCGGACGCGGGCATCGGTGCCGAGCGGGGTTTGGCCGGTGGCGGTGCGGGCGAGGTTGAAGCTGATGCCGGAGTAGCCGAGGCCGTCAAAGGCGACGAGCTTCAGCTTGGGATCCTTGCGGACCTTGTCCATCTCGATGGGCGGGATTTCGATGTTCAGGTCCACCGCGCCGGCCTGGAGATTGGCGAGGCGAACTGTGCTGTCGGTGACGGGGCGGAAGGTGACGCGGGAAAAGTGGTAGTTGGCGGCATCCCAGTAGTCGGCCACGCGGTCGATCACGATGCGGTCCTGCGCGACGCGTTCGACGAATTTGTAGGGGCCGGCGCAGACGGGGTTGAGGGCGAAATCCTTGCCGGCGGCCTCGGAGGCCTTGGGGGAGACCAGCACGCCCGCGCGGACGGCGAGCTGGGAGAGGAAGACGACGTCGGGCGCCTTAAGGATGAAGCGCACGGTGAGCGGATCGACCACCTCGACATGGTCGAGGCTGGCGACATCGCCCTTGCGGGCGCTGCCGCTCATGGTGGCGTGGCGCTCCAGGCTGTATTTCACCGACGCCGCATCGACGGGGGTGCCGTCATGGAAGGTGACGCCGGGGCGGAGCTTGACGACCAGGGTCTTGCTGTCGATCCACTCATAGCCGGTGGCGAGGCGGGGGACGACGGCGAGCTTGTCGTTGTAGGTGAACAGCCCGTCGCACATGTTCAGCGTGGCGACGCGCTGCACATAGGTGCGGCTCAGCGTGGGATCGAGCGCATCGGCATCCTGCGACATGGCGACGCGAAGCTGCGGCAGGTCTTGTGCGAGGCTCGGCGCGGCGGCGGCGCTGGCAAGCAGGACAAGGGAGACGGCGGCGGTGCGCATGGGCGGGGTCCTTCGGGCTGTTGGCGGGAGTAGGCCCGGGCGGTCGTGGGGCGTCAAGGGACGGAGAAGGGGGAGGGAGGGCGTTCTTTTTGTGAATAAAATGAACCAAGAAAACTCTGACGCGCAGCGAAGCGGAGCGGCGACGGGAGCGGCAGCGGATCGCCTTCGATCCGCGAGAGCGCTGCTCGCGGTTTTTTGGGCCGGAAGGGCGCGTGTCGGGATTTTTATTGCTATATCGTAACAAATTGGGCGCAGTTTTGCGGAAGTGACCAAAACCCATTTTCGCGCGGTGGGGGCGCGCGTGGGGGAATGCCCAGGGTCGCGGGCGACATACGGCGATGGGACGAG
>CAIWAJ010000708.1:0-3598 GCA_903910565.1 uncultured Rhodospirillales bacterium | reverse complement strand
TTCGGCATGTTCTCGGGGTCGCCGCCGGCTTTGCGGACGAGATCGGCGTTGTAATAGAAAATCGGGTTGGAGGTGGCGAAGGCGAGGCCCATCTGCTTGCCGCCGAAGCGGGCGAGGTTCAGCAGGCCGTCGGTGAAGCCCTCATTGGCGAAATTGGCGTCGGCCTTGATGAAGGGGGTGAGGTCGGTGCCGATGTTGCGCTCGGCGAGCACGCGGAGGCGGTTGAGGCCGATGAAGCTGACGTCGGGCATCTCGGCGGTGCCGGCCTGGCGGAGCATGAGTTGCAGCCCGTCCTCATAGGTCGGCGAGGGGGATGTGAAGCTAATTTTCACCTCGGGGTGCAGGCGCATGTATTCGCCGGAGATCTGGTCCATCACCGACTTGAAGAAGGCCGGCATCGGGTAGTGGACGAGGATTTCGGTGGTTTCGGCGGCGGCTGGCAAGGCGAGCCCGGACAGCAGCGCGGAGGCGAGGACGAGGCGGCGTTTCATGGTGGGTCTCCGTGGTGGAAGGTTCAGCCCTTGAGCCCGGTCATCGTCATGCCTTCGATGAACAGGCGCTGGGCGAAGAGGAAAAACAGGATCAGCGGCGCGGTGATGATGACGGTGGCGGCCATCAGGGCGCCGTAGTCGTCGCCCGCCTCGGCGGCGCGGAAGAACAGCAGGCCGAGTGGCGGCGTCGCGAGATGGGTCTTGGAGATCGCGATCAGCGGCCAGTAGAGGTCGTTCCAATGGGCGACGACCGAGAAGATCGCGAAGGCCGAGGCGGCCGGCCAGGCATTGGGCAGGATGATGCGCCAGACGATCGCGCTTTCGCAGAGCCCATCGCTGCGGGCGGCGCTGATGAGGTCGTCGGGGATGGCCTTGATGAACTGGCGGAACAGGAAAATCGCGAACACCGAGAGGGTGAAGGGCAGGATCAGCACGGCCAGCGTGTTGAGCAGGCCGAGCGTCCGCGCGGCTGCGTAGAGCGGGATGGAGATCGCGTGGATCGGCACCAGCAGGCCGAGCAGCACGAGGGCGAACAGCGCCTCGCGGCCGCGGAAGCGCAGCTTGGCCAGTGCGTATGCGGCCGGGAGGGCGAAGACGATCTGGAACATCACGATCGCCGCGCAGACCACGACGCCGTTGAGCAGGATGCGGCCCATCGGGATGCGGGTGATCGCCTTCCAGTAGTTCTCGGCCGCGCCCCAATGCTCGGGGATGAGCTTGAGCGAGGAGGAGAACACCTCGGCCTGGGGCTTCAGTGAGGTCGAGACCATGAACACGAAGGGGAACAAGACGAGGGCCGCCCCGAGGCTGAGCACCACCAGGCGCAGTATCCGGCTCATCCGTAATGCACCTTGCGGTCGAGCACGCGGGTCTGGATCAGCAGCAGGACCAGCAGCAGGGCGATGAACACCACGGCCATCGCCGAGGCGGTGCCGACATGGAGGTAGACGAAGCCCTCCTGGTAGATCACCCACAGCAAGGTCTCGGAGGCCTTGGCCGGACCGCCCTGGGTGAGGGTGGCGACGGTCTCGAACACCTTGACGGCGTTGATCACCGAGATGGTGGTGACGAACAGGGTGGTCGGCCCCAGCAATGGCCAGGTGACGACGCGGAAGCGGTCCCACGCCGAGCGCACGCCGTCCATCTCCGCGGCGGCATAGAGGGTGCGGTCGATGGCGGTGAGGCCGGCGAGGAACAGCACCATGTTGAAGCCGAGCGCCTGCCACACCCCGATCACCGCCAGGGCGGCCAGCACGTTGTCGCTGCTGCCGAGCCAGTTGACGCCGGCGAAGCCGAAGGCGCGCAGGGCAATGTTGATCGGCCCGAAACTCGGATGCATCAGGTATTGCCAGACGCTCGCCATGGCGACGATCAGCGAGACCACCGGGAGGAAATAGGCCGAGCGGAACAGGGCGCGCCCGGCGGTTCCGGCCTCGATCAGCAGGGCCAGGCCGAGGCCGAGCAGGATCGAGGCCGGCGCGACCAGGGCGACGTAGATCGCGGTGTTGCGCAGCGCGCCGCGGAAAGTGCGGTCAGTCAGCAGGTCGGTGTAGGCATCGAGGCCGAGGAAGGTGATGTCGGAGGCGCCGAGTTCGGCGTCGGTGAAAGACAGCGCCAGCACCGCGAGCGTTGGCACCACCAGGAGGAGCAGCATCAGCAGCGCGGTCGGGCCGGCCAGGCGCCAGGCCGCCCAGGATTCCAGGGCCGCCGCGCGGGTCTTCGCGCTAGTGGGCATGGGCGGGTTCCTGCGTCGCGAGCGCCTGGCGGGCGATGCGATGGCCCTGGCGGTCGAACACCAGCAGCGCGTCCGGCGTTGCCGCGGCGTGGAGGTGCGTATGGGGGCGGAGCCGTTCGGCCGCCTCGGGGGCCATGCGGGCGATCAGCGCCGTGCCGCCCGCCTCGGCACGGCAATGGACCAGGGCCTCGGCGCCGAGAAACTCGATACGCTCGCGGCGGGCGGGTAGCCGGCCCGGCCCCGGCTCAGGGGTGAGCCGGAGATGTTCGGGGCGGATACCGAGCACCACGTCGCTGCCCACGGCGCCGCCGAGGCGGGGCGCGAGCACGTGGCGCTCCACGGCGGCGGCACCGGAGGCGTCGATGAAGGCGGGGATCAGGTTGATGCGCGGGCTGCCGATGAAGGCGGCGACGTCGACATGGGCGGGGTCACGGTAGATGGCATCCGGGCTCGCCACTTGCAGGATGCGGCCACCCAGCATCACCGCCACCCGGTCGGCCATCCCAAGCGCTTCTTCCTGGTCATGGGTGACGTAGAGCGTCACCACCCCCGCCCGGCGATGCAGTTCGACAATTTCGCCGCGGGTATGCACACGCAAAGCGGCGTCGAGGTTGGAGAGTGGCTCGTCCATCAGGAAGGCGCGGGGGTGGCGCACCAGGGCGCGGCCGAGGGCGACGCGCTGGCGCTGGCCGCCGGACATCTGGGCCGGCTTGCGGTCGAGCAACGCGGTGATTTTCAGCATCTCCGCCGCGGCCGCGACCTCGTTGCCGATCGCGGCGATCTTGGCCCGTACGGCGGACAGCGCGCCGGCGAAAGGCAGCCGCTCGGCGGCGGTCAGGCGGCGCATGACCAGCGGCAGGCTCATGTTCTGCCGCGCCGTCAGATGCGGGTAGAGCGCGTAGGACTGGAAGACCATCGCCATGTCACGGTCGGCGGCCCGTCGCGCCGTCACGTCCTGCCCGCCCAGCAGGACCTGTCCCTGGTCGGGCGCCTCGAGCCCGGCGGCGATGCGCAGCAGGGTGGATTTGCCGCAGCCGGATGGGCCGACGAGGGCGACGAACTCGCCCGCGGCGATGGCAAGGTCGATCCCCTCCAGCACCGCGGTGGTGCCGAAGGACTTGGCGATGCCGCGCAGATGCAGCGCCGGCTCGCTCATGCGGCGCGGTCCGGCCGCGGGTAGATGACCGCCTGCACCGGCTCGATGGTGAGGTCGGTGAGCCCGTCGGGGCGGATGAAACGGGTAGTGACGCGCTCGGCCCCGAACTCATGCACCAGCGCGCCGAGACGTCGGGCGCCGCCGAGATCCTCCTGGCTTTCGCCGCACACGAAGGAGGCCGCGGGGCCCCAGACATGATCGATGCCGTCGAGATGC
>CAIWAJ010000707.1:0-10552 GCA_903910565.1 uncultured Rhodospirillales bacterium | reverse complement strand
TGGCCCATGAACTGGTGGTCGGCGTAGGAGTATTTCACCCCGGCCTCCCACAGCTTGGCGGAGTTGCAGCTTTCATCGGTGGAGACGAAGGCGTCGAAGGTGCCTTGCGAGAGAGCGAGCGGCACGTTCGGCCAGGCGGTGGTGTTGGCGATGGCGCCGGCGAACTTGAGGCGCCAGGAAATCGCGGCGCCACCGGGCGAGCGGATTTTCAGGCCTTTCAGGGCGGCGAAACTGTCGAGCTTGGTCTTGGTGGAATACCAGATCTGATAACCGAGATCGATCCACGGGCCGAGAATCTGGGTACCCAGCTTGGTCATCAGTTGCTGGCCGACGAACTGGCCGGCCTTGCCGTCGGTGGCGGCGTAGGTGGTCTCGAGCGACTGGCCGTACATGTAGGGGAGCTGCACCATGTCGCAGTCCGGCACGATGCCGGTCTGGGTCCAGGCGCCGGGGCAGGCCATTTCGATCTGGCCTTGCAGCAGGGCCTTGGAGACGTTGAGGTCGGCATAGAGGGCGCCGGCGTGGAACACCTCACCGGTGATCGCGCCACCCGAGGCTTTTTCAAGCTTGGCGAGATAGTCGACGAAGGCGACGTTGCGGGGGTGGCTGGCGGCGGTGTCGAGCGAGCAGCGGATTTTCAGCGGCTCGGCGGCGCGCAGGACGGCGGGGGCCGCGAGAATGGCGGAGCCGGCGATGAACGCGCGGCGCGACAGGCGATGATCCATGATGCGCTTCCTCGTTGTATCCGCTTTCCGCGGCTTGGCGCTTATATCGGCGACCCGGATGGGCGGCAATCGGCGAGTCCGTCGAGATAGGCTTCGAGGGCGGCGAGGAAGCCGATTGTGTTTTGCGACGGCACCCCGTGGCCGGATTTCTCGACCGTCACCAAAGCACCCTGCGGCAGGGCATCGCGGAAACGTTCGGCGGCGTCGGGCTCCAGGATGGTGGAGGTCTCACCGCGGATGATCAGGACCGGAAGCGCGAGGGTGGCGAGATCGGTGAGGGTGAGGTTGTCCTGCAGGCGGCGGCCGGCGAGGAGGCCGAGGCGGCGGGGGGCGGGGTCGCATTTGCTGATGTATTTGCCGTCGGGGCGTTGCAGCATGTTGTATTTCACGGTGCGTTCGATATGGGCGCGGGAGCGGTAGGGGTCGTATTTCTGCACGTTGGAGATGAAGACTTCGAGATCGTCGAACTCCTCGTTTTCGCGCACGAAACCGGCGATGGACTGGCGGCCTTTCTCGGAGATCTCCGGGCCGATATCGACCACGACCAGGGCGCGCAGCAGGGCTTGCGCGCGATGGGCGAGCAGCATGGCGTTTCGGCCGCCCATGGAATGGCCGATCAGCACGGGTTTGGCGATCCCCATCGCGGCGATGAAGGCTTCGGCGTCGAGCGACATGGTGTGGTTGGAGTAGTCGACGTCCCGCGCCCATTCGCTGTCTCCATGGCCGCGCTGGTCGAGGGCGAGGACGTGGAAGCGCCGCGCGAGGGAGAGGCTCACGAGGTCCCAGGAATGGGCGGATTGGTGGCCTCCGTGCAGCAGCACGATCGGGGGGGCGGAGGGGTCGCCCCATTCGAGGAAGTGGAAGCGCTGGTGGCGGAGCACGATGTTGCGGGAGCGGTAGTGGGTTTCGGGCGCGTGGGGAATGCCGAGATCGGCGGCGCTTTGCAGCAGGCTGGCGAATTCGGCCGACCGGGTCATGTCGAGCGGCGCTGAGCCGTCGGCGAATTGGTTGAGAAACATCGTGGCGTTCCCTCGCTGGTTTTGCGCAGTTTGCCCGAGGGAGGCGGGTCTGCCAAACCTGGGCTTGCGACGGGGGGCGAAGTCGGGAAGCATCGGGGGAGCAAGGGGCGGATGAGGCGATGAGTGGAGCGGGGGCGGATCGGCCGATCGTGCTGGTCCATAGTTCGGACGTGCATATCGATGACGGGGCGGGCAAGGGGCCGGGCAACGGCAATGTCGGGCTGGCGGCGATTCTGCGGACGGCGGAGGCGCTCGGGGCGGATCTTGTGCTGCTGGCCGGCGATACGTTCGATAATCCGCGGGTTTCCCGGCCGGTGCTGGAACGGACGGGGGAGATTCTGGCGGGGGCGCGGATTCCGGTGGTGATGCTCCCGGGAAATCATGATCCGATTTTGCCCAATGGGGTGTTTCACCGGGCGGGGCTGGATGGGCTTGGGCATGTGGGCGTGCTGGGGCTGACGCATGACGAGGCGATCGTGTTCGATCATCTCGCGCTTGAAATCCGGGGCAAGGCGCATCGCAGCTTCGACGACATGCACCCGCTGCTTGAGGCGCATCCGCGGCGGGCGCGGCGGCAGGTGGTGATGGCGCATGGGCATTACGTGCCGGATGAGGAATGGCGTGACCAGGCGCACCGGTCCTGGCTGTTGAGCGACGCGGCGATCGCGGGGACCGGGGCGGATTACCTGGCGCTTGGGCATTGGGACCGGCCGACCCCGGTGGGGGATGGCAGCGTTCCCGCTTTCTATTCGGGCTCGCCCGATCTGGCGGGGACGGTGAACGTGATCCGGCTGGGCGAGACTGTCAGTGTCGAGCGGGTTGTGTTGCATTGGGGCGATGACGACCCGGGCCGCCCGCCTTATCCGGAGACCAGGCGATGAGCAATCCTTTCGATCCCGCGACATCGGACTATCCGCGCGACGTGGTGGGCTATGGGCGCAACCCGCCCGATCCGCGCTGGCCGGGGGGCGCGAAGATCGCGTTGCAGATCGTTATCAACTACGAGGAGGGTGGCGAGAAGTCGGTCCTCCATGGGGATGACCGCAGCGAGAGTTTCCTCACCGAGCATATCACCACTCCGGTGATGGGCGCGCGCTCGCTGACGGCGGAGAGCCTGTGGGAGTACGGCAGCCGGGTGGGGTTCTGGCGGTTGTGGCGGTTGTTCACCTCGCGCAACATCCCCATCACCGTCTACGGGGTGACGATGGCGATGGGGCGCAACCCCGAGGCGGTGGCGGCGATGAACGAGGCGGGGTGGGAGATCGCCACCCATGGGATGCGCTGGAACGGCAACCCGCCGGAGGATGAGGCGGGGGAACGGGCGGAGATCATCGAGACGTTGCGGTTGCATGAGGAATTATGCGGCCAGAAGGCGCTGGGGTGGTATAACCGGTCCAGTGCGAGGACGTATCGGCTGCTGAGCGAAATCGGCGGGATGCTGTATTTTGCCGATAACTATGCCGATGACCTGCCGTTCTGGGCGGATATCGCGGGGACGCCCGAGTTGTTCGTGCCGTATACGCTGGAGGTCAACGACATGAAATTCGCGGTCTCCAACGGGTTCGGCGATGCGGAGCAGTTCTTCATCTATCTGCGCGACACCTTCGATGTGCTCTACGCGGAGGGGCAGGCGGGGATGCCGCGGATGATGAGCGTGGGGCTGCATGGGCGGTTGGCGGGGCGGCCGGGGCGGACGGCGGGGTTGATGCGGTTTCTCGACCATGTGGCCAAACATCAGGATGTTTGGATCACGACGCGGGCCGAGATTGCGCGGCATTGGCGGCGGGAGCATCCGCCGGGGGTGTTGAAGACCAGATGGTGATATTGTTTCGATAACGAAACAATATAGGCGCGTGACCACGCCTAGTCCCGGGGCGGTTTTTTCGGCAGCAGCTTCATCGGCTTCCGCTCGGAGTTGGGGTACCAGAGAATCGCCTCGCGCGCGCGCCGGGTGAGGCGACGCTGTTTGGGTTTGGGTTTGGGCTTGGGCGGCTTGCGCGGGAGGCGGGGAACCGCGGGGATGGCGAGGCCGAGCATGTGGCAGAGCGGCCGGAGGAGGCGCTGGGACTGGGGGTGTTCGGCGATGATCCGGGCGGTGGCGGGCTCGTTGAGTAAAGTGGCGATGCCGCCGGCGGCGATGCGGCCGTAATACTCGATGTTGCCGGCGAGCCAGGCCTTGCGGCTGGGGAGCCGCAGGCGGGGGTTTTTGCGCTCGGATTCGAGGTTTTCGGAGGTTGGGCGGGGCTTCCTGGGATAGGTCTTGCGGGGCGCGATGCCGGCGGCGATGCGGGCGAGAAGGGCGAGGAAGCGGGTCCGGGTGCGCTGGATGTACTGGCAGATGACGGCTTCGTGGATGATGGCGCGCGGGTTGTTGCCGAGGGCGCGGCAGATTGTCTCCAGCAGGACCGCGATGGCGCGGGTGAAGCGAGGGGCGAACGCCGCGACATGGGCGCGCAAAGGCTGCTCCGGCGGAGCGGCGTGTGCCGCGGGGTTGGATAAGTTGGCGTTCATGTGGTTATATTTAACTATTTGCTTGGCGGCGGTCAAGGGAAAAAACACGCCGGTGGCTGTTTTTTTTGTCGCGCGGTAGGGAAGCAAGCGCTCCTTTTTTGAAAAAAAGGAGCAAAAAACTTTTATCGATTGGCTTCGCGCTCGCCGGTCAGCCTGCGCGGCCAAACGGACAAAAGTTTTTTGGTTCTTTTTTTCAAAAAAGAACCGCTTCCTTCACCCCCGCCGCGCCCCATAAAACAACGCAAACATCTTCTGCAGCCCTGTCATGGCGCGATGATGCGCGGTCGGCTGGAAGAAAATGCCGGTCGGCATATAGGGCACGTCCTGGAACGCCTGGGCCTGCATCCGCGCGCCCAACGCCCGTTCCTCCTCGGCGGACACCCCGGCGAACCACTGTGCCCGCATCGCCTCCAGCGCCGGGCTGTCCGGCCAGCCCCATTGCCCCGCGGCGCCGGCGCCACGGAGATAGGCGTGCACGGCGGGGTTCAGCGCGTTGATCCCGGCGGTGTAGGTGCAGATGGCGCTCCAGCCCCCCTTCTCCACCGGCTCCTTCGAATTGATGCGCTTCAGCGCGGTGCCCCAGTCGATCGCCTGGTAGTCGAGATTGACGCCGAGTTTGCGGAGCAGGTCACCGGTGACCTCGCTCATCGCGTTGATGGCGGGGAAGTCGGTCGGTGCGAGCAGCGCGAGCTTCTCGCCGGCATAGCCCGAGGCGGCGACCGCGCGGCGGGCGGCGTCGAGGTCGGGCGGGCCGGCGCGCATCGGGGCCGTCGAGGCCATCGGGCCGCCCGGCAGGAAATAGCCGACGCCATCGCGCCACAGCGCGGCATCGGTGCCGGCGGCGGCGAGCATATAGTCGGACTGGCTGATGGCACCCAGCACCGCGCGACGGAAGGCCGGGTTGTTGAACGGCGGCTGCGCGTGATTGGGCCGCAGGAAGGCGTAGTAGCCGACGGTATCCAGCACCTCGACGGTGAGGCCCGGCTGTTTGCGCAGCAGGGGCAGCAGATCGGGCGTCGGCTGCTCCCACCAGTCCATTTCGCCGGCTTGCAGCGCGGCCGCCGCGGTGGCGGCATCGGGGATGGTGTGCCACTCCACGCGGTCGAAATACGCTATTTTCGGCCCGGCCATTACGTCGGTGGTGCCCTCCGGGCGAGGCAGATAGCCCTCGAAGCGGGCATAGGCGTTGCGCGCGCCCTGCACCCGCTCGCCCGGGAGATAGCGGAAGGGGCCGCTGCCGATGATCTCGGTGACGGGTTTGGCGGGGTCGGGGTCGGCGAGGCGTTCGGGGATGATGAAGGCAACGTAGCCGCCGAGCTTGCCGAGCGCCTCGGCGACCGGGAAAGCCCGCTTGAGGCGGAAGCGCACCGTGCCGTCACCGGGCGCGGACAGCTCGTCCGTCGCCGCCATCAGCGCCTGCCCGTAGCTGTCCCGCGCCGCCCAGCGCCGCAGGCTCGCCACCACGTCCCGCCCACGCACCGGCTCGTTGTCGTGGAAGCGCAGCCCGGGCCGCAGCGTGAGCGTCCAGCGCTTGCCCTCATCCTCGACCACATGCCCCGCCACCATCTGCGGCCGCGCGACGAAGCCGGCATCGATGCCGTAGAGCGTGTCGTAGACCATCATCGCGTGGTTGCGGGTGACGAAGCCGCCATTGGCCGTGGGGTCGAGCAGCGTGAGGTCGGCCTGGGGGATGAATTTCAGCACCCTCGCCGGCTGTGCCACGGCAGGGGCGGCGAGCGGGGCGGCGGCCAATCCGGCGAGCAAAGAGCGGCGTTTCATGCGGTCCTCCTCATGCGTCCTGGTTGCACCAGGCGTGGATGAATTCGATGAGATGGCCAATCGCGGCGAGGTATTCGGCGAGCGGGATGTGCTCGTCCGGCTTGTGCGCCTGGGCGATGGTGCCAGGGCCGAAAATGATGGCGGGAATGCCGCCCTGGTTCACGAGATGGCGCAAGTCGCAGCAGAACGGCCCGTGGCGAATGGCGCCATCCGCCCCGCGCGCCGCCAGCGTCGCCGCCATCGCCCGCGCCACCGGCAGCGTCTCCGGCTGGTTGGTGCTGTCGTCGTGGTGCAGAAAACTCACCCGCACCGGGTCGCAGCGCAGATGGGTCGAGCGCCGGTTGGCCCCCCCGATCGCCGCGCGGAAGGACTGCATGACGTCCTGCACCCGCCCCACCCGCCCCGAGAAATACGCCCCGCCCTTCAGCGTGAGGTCCCCCGCGGTCACCGTCTCGTAATGCCCGCCGGCGATCTTCCCCATCACCAGCGAAAACGCCGCGACATCCTGCTCCAGCGGATCATTGGTGCCGATCGCGTTATAGCCGCGCTCCACCTCCAGCAGCGCCTGGATCACCTCCGGCAGCCGCTCGATCGCGCTCACCCCGTCCTGCTCCCGCCCCTTCCAGCGCGCCCCCGGCGAGCGCGGAATGCCCGGCACGTCCACCTGCCAGTAGATCCCGCCGGGATGGCTGACGAACACCTGGTTCTCCGTCGGCTCCAGCACGATCGCCGCATCCGCCGTGATGCCGCGCCGCACCAGGTCGAGCGTGCCATTCCCCGCATGCTCCTCATTCACCACGGACTGGATGATCACATCCCCCCGCAGCCGCGCCCCGGCCTCCCGCAGATAGGTCACGGCGAGGATCGCCGCCATCAGCCCGCCCTTCATGTCCGAGGTGCCGCGGCCATACATCATCCCATCCGCGATCTCCGCCCCGTGCGGCGCCCGCGTCCAGGCGCCTTCGGGCTCGATGGTGACGGTATCGACATGCCCGTTGAGGATCAGCGACCGCCCGCCCCCGCTCCCCTTCAGCACCCCCACCACGTTGGGCCGGTCGCGATAATTCAGCACCCCCTCCAGCCCCGAGGCGGCCAGCGCCTGCGCCGTCGGCAAGTCCGCGTAGGGCAGGATCAAATCATGCTGCCAATGCGTCGGATACTGCGCGATCTCCGGAAACCGCGCGAACATCGCCGCCACATCGGGCTCCGCGCAATCCACCTCCGCCCCGATCCCCCGCAGCAGGGCCGCGACATGGCGCTGGCCCGCCGCCTCCTCGCCGGTCAGGCTGGGGATGCGAACCAGTTCCGCCAGCGCCGCGACACTGCGGGCTTCGGAGGCGGCGGCCAGCGCGAGCGCGGCGGCAAGTGATGCGTCCATATCGTGTTCCGTCAATCGAGAGCCTGATAAACAATTTGCCGCACCAGCCGGCGCAACCTGAGCCGCATCTCCCCCGGCGCCTGCGCCATGAACACCACGGCGAGCCGCCGCGCCGGGTCGATCCAGAAACTCGTCCCCGCCGTGCCCGACCAGAAACAATCCCCCCGGCTCCCCGGCACGCTCGCCCCGCCATCCGCCAGCCGCACCGCGAGCCCCAGGCCAAACCCATAACCCGGCGACTGCATCGCCGCCTCGCCCACCCCCGCGGCGCGCGCGCCCAGATGATCGGCGCACATCAACCGCACGCTCGCCGGGCTCAGGATGCGCACCCCATCGAGCGTGCCCCCCTCCAGCAGCATGCGGGCAAACCGCAGATAATCCGCCGCGGTGGAAACCGCCCCCGCCCCGCCGCTGTCCATCAGCGGCGCAACCGTCGGGTCGAACGTCTGGCTCGGCACCTGCCACGCCGCCCCCGTCAGCGGATCGGCCGCGAACGGCTGCGCAATCCGCGCCGCGTCCCCCGCCGCCACCGCGAACCCGCTATCCACCATCCCCAGCGGCGCAAACACCCGCTCGCGCAGCATTTCGCCCAGCCGCCGCCCCTCGATCCGCTCGATCACCAGCCCCAGCAGATCGGTCGAAAACCCATACTCCCACGCGCTCCCCGGCGGATGCAGCAGCTTCACCCCCGCCAGCCCCGCCGCGAACGCCTGCGGCGCCACCCCGCGCGGATTGACCGGCAGCCCCGCATACGCCTCCCGCACCGCCGGAACCGCCGACCGCTCGCCATAGGTCAGCCCCGACGTATGGGTGAGCAGATCATACACCCGCATCGGCCGCGCCGCCCCGCCATCCGGCAGCCGCATCGCCGCGAACGCCGGCAGATAGGCGCCGACTGGATCGGCCAGGTGCAGCCGCCCCTCCTCCATCAGCATCAGCGCCGCCACCGAGACCAGCGGCTTGGTCATCGAATAGATGCGGAAAATCGCATCCCTCCGCATCGCCGCCGCGCCATCCAGCCGCCCCAGCACCGCCGCGTGGAACGGCAGCCCATCGCGCGCCACCAGCAGCACCGCCCCCGGCAACCGCCCCGCCGCGATCTCGCCCTCCAGCGCCGCGTCGATCCGCGCGGTCAGCCCTGCCATGGCCCGCCATACCGCGCCAGCAGATGGTCCACGAACGCCCGCACCGTCGGGATCTCCAGCGATTCCGCCAGCGCCACCGCATAAATCCCGGCCCGCGCCTCCGCCCCCGCGATCTCCACCGCCGCCAGCCGCGCATCCCCCTCCGCCTCATGGGCGAACAACACCCCCACCCCAAGCCCGGCGACGATCGCCTCCTTCATCGCCTCCCGCCCGATCACCTCCAGCGCCACCTCCGGCACCACCCCGGCGGCGCCAAACACCCGCTCCGCCACCTGCCGCGTCACCGACCCCTCCTCGCGCCGGATGAAGGGCAATCCCGCGAGATCCTCCGCCCGCACCCGCGCCCCCTCCTCCAAAGCGCGCGCCGCCAGCCCATGATCGCGCCGCACACACAGCGCCAACCGCAGGTCGAACACCCGCGTGCAGGCCAGTCCCACCGCCGCCTCCACCATCGCCACCACCGCGACATCCACCCGGCATTGCGCCACCTCGCCCAGCAGCGCCGCGGTATTGCCGATCCGCGTCGACACCGCGATCGCCGGATGCGCGGCGATGAACGAGGCAATCCGCCGCATCGCCAGATGCGGGCCGGACAACCCCACCGAAATCCGCCCGCGTCGCAGATCATGCAGCGCGTCCACCGAGTGTTCGAACTCCGCCAGCCGGCTCAGGATCAGCCGCGCCCGCACCAGCAGATCCCGCCCGGCCTCCGTCACCTCCAGCCGCGGACGCCGGCGCAGCAGCGGCACCCGGCAGGCCCGCTCCAGCCCGGTCAACTGGGCCGACACGCTGGGCTGGCTCACCCCCAGCCCCGCCGCGGCCCGCGAAAAACTGCCGGCATCCACCACCGCGACGAAGGTGCGCAGCGCCGCCAGCGTAATGCCCCCCTCCCGCCGCTCCTCGGCCAGCGCCTCAGCCATCGCGCGCCACGTTCCAGAACGTCGCGAACCCGTCCAGCACCCCCCGCAGGCTCTTGCGATACGCCGTCGGCTGGAAAAACTGCCCCACCGGCATGAACGGCACGTCCTGCAACCCCTGCGCCTGCATCTCGGCCGCGATGCGCTGCTGCGCCGCCAGGTCCGGCGCGTCGAAATACCCCGCCCGCAATTCCTCGATCCGTGCGCTGGTCGGCCAGCCCGGCGCCGAACCAGGCCCGGTGCCCATGCCGCGCAGGCTCGGATGCACCGCCGGGCTCAGCCAGTCCAACCCCGCCTGCATGTTGACGTAGATCGACCAGCCGCCCTGCTCCACCTTTTCCGTCTTGGCGCGCCGTTGCAACACCGTGCCCCAATCCGTCACCGCGTAATCCACGTTCATGCCGAGCTTCTTCAGCAGATCGGCCGCCACATCGCCCACCGCCTTCATCGCGGGGTAGTCGAGCGCGGCCATCACCACCGTCCGCTCGCCCTTGTAGCCGCTCTCCGCCAGCATGCGCTTCGCCCGCGCGAAATCCCGCGTCGCCGTCAGCGCCTCCATCCCCGCCGCACTCGCCATCGGGGTGCCCGGGGTGAACATCCCCAGCGGCAGATTGACCATCTGCGGGTCCGACGTCACCGCCTGCATGAACTCCGCCTGGTCGATCGCCCACAGCACCGCGCGCCGCACCGCGGGGTTGTCGAACGGCGGCTGCAAACAATTCGGCCGCAGCAGCAGCGTCGCCCCCCCGATATCGGTCACCCGCACCGCCACGTCGGCCCGGCCCTTCAGCATCGGCACCAGGTCAAGCGCCGGCGAATCCCACCAATCCTGCTGCCCGCTCGCCAAGGCCGCCGCCGCGGTGGCGGCATCGGGAATGGTGGTCCATTCCACCCGCTCGAAATGCGCCACCTTCGGCCCCGCCGTCCACCCCGGCACCCCATCCGGCCGCGGCACATAGGCATCGAACCTGGCATAGGCATTGCGCGCCCCCGGCACCCGCTCCCCCGGCAGGAACTTGTACGGCCCCGAGCCAATCACCTCCGGGATCTGCTTGAACGGATCGGTCTGCGCCAGCCT
>CAIWAJ010000706.1:0-4596 GCA_903910565.1 uncultured Rhodospirillales bacterium | reverse complement strand
GACGCCTTCGCCACCGCGATCGACGCCGAGCTGAGCTGGCGCAAGGCGGCCTGATTCACCCGGGGTTAATCGCCGCCGGCGAATATGCCGGTATGCAAAACCCCGTCACCCGCGCAACCGCCCTCGGCGGCGCCCTGGCCGCCCTCGAGGCCGGGCGCGGCGCCGAGGCCGAAGCCCTCGCAACCCCCTTCTTCCGCGGGGATGGCGGGGACATCGAGGCAACCCTGGTGGTCGGCCTCGCTTGCGCGCTGCAAGGAGACCCCGGGCGGGCGGCGCCCTTGCTGCTCCACGTCGCGCGCGCCCGGCCGGATTTCGCCCATCCCTGCGCCGATCTCGCCCGGCTCTCCCCCGACAACACACAACTGGTTGCCACCCAGTTCGCCCATTGCGCGGCGCTCGATTGGGCGGACGCGCGGCTCGCTTATTGCCAGGCCGAATTCCTGCTCGATTGCGGCCAGGCACGCGGCGCGGCGGCGGCGATGCGGCGCGGGTTGTCCGGCATGCCGGAATTCGCCCCGGGCTGGAACATGCTGGGCATGGCCCTGCTGGAGGCCGGTGACGCGGCGGCCGCCATCCTGGCGTTCGAACGCGCGGTGGCGCTCAACCCCGATGAAGGCGGCGCCTGGACCAATCTCGGCATGGCGCTGAAAGTCGAGGGCCGGTTCGACGCCTCCGTGGCCGCCCATGACCGGGCGGTCGCCTGCGCGCCGGATGACCCGCGCATCCGCCTTAATCGCGCGGTCGCTCTGCTCCGCGCCGGACGCATGGCGGAGGCCTGGCCGGACTACGAGGCCAGGCTCGCTTCGGGTCGCGGACCCGGACTGCCGATGGACCGGCTCCTCCCCAACGTCCATACGCTCGATCTCACGAGCCGGACGGTGCTGGCCTGGCACGAGGAAGGCTTTGGCGACACGCTGCAATTCGGCCGCTACCTCCCGATGCTCGCGGCACGCGGGGCGCGGGTGTTGCTGCGCGTTCCCACCGCGCTGACCCGATTGCTGGCCCAGCTCCCGCGGGTCGAGATCCTCCCCGAGGGCGCGCCGATCCCGGCGTTCGACTGGCACGTCCCGGTCTTCAGCCTGCCCCGGGCCTTCGGTGCGACGCTGGAGACGATTCCAGCCGAGATCCCTTACCTTCGCGCAGACCCCACGCTTGCGACGGCCTGGGATGCCAGGCTACCGACCGGCGGATTGCGCGTCGGCCTGGTGTGGGCCGGGCAGGCGCGGCCATGGCTGCCCTGGTTCACCTCGCTCGACCGGCGGCGGAGCGCGTCGCTGACCGACCTCGCGCCGCTGGGCGCGATCCCCGGGGTGCGGCTGATCAGCCTCCAGAAGGGCGCCCCGGCCGAGGAGCCGCGGCCGGAGGGCTTCGCCCTGCATGACTGCATGGCTGACGTCACTGATTTTGCCGATACCGCGGCGATCATCGCCAATCTCGCCGTGGTGGTGAGCGTCGATACCTCGGTCGCGCATCTGGCCGGAGCCCTGGGCAAGCCGGTGCTGCTGCTTGATCGCTACGATTCCTGCTGGCGCTGGTTGGCCGGGCGGGAAGACAGCCCATGGTATCCAACGCTGCGCATCCTCCGACAAACCACCAGCGGCGACTGGGCCCGCGTGGTTCAACAGGCGGCGGCGATTTTGGCGGGGATGGTGGAGCCAAGCGGGATCGAACCGCTGACCTCCTGAATGCCATTCAGGCGCTCTCCCAGCTGAGCTATGGCCCCACATTCCGTCTCTTCGGCTTGGGTCTCGAAGAGGGGCGCATATAGCCTCCCCTTGCTCCCGGGATCAAGGCCCCTATTTTGGGAATCGGCATGGTTTCAATCGCATGGCACCCTGAAAGCGAAGCCGAGGCAGCGAGCGGCCTCGGCGTGTTCGTCGAGTGGCTCCGTGCCAGCGAAATCATGCCGGACGCCACCCCCGGTCGCGCCCTCGCCTGGGCCGCCGAACGTTCGTCCGCGTTCGATGCGGCGATGGCGGCCTTCATGGGCTGGGACGATCCCGGCCGCCCTATTATTGCCGACCGGGGTGACCGGGCCGCGGTGGTGATCGGCGGGCGGAGCTGGCGATATGACGATCTGCCGGCCTGGATCACGCAGGCGCTCGGCGAGGCGGACGCGATCGCGCTGGCCGTGCATCACGTGCTGGTGGACGAAACCCACCCCGATGACCGGCTCGACTGGCCGGCCGGCCTGGACGACCGGCTCGGCCTCGGCGCCCTGCTGGTCGGCGCGACGCTGTGCTACGCCGCGCCGCCCAGCTTCATGCCACGATGAAGTCGGCTTCGGTCAGGGTGCGGATGTCCTCCACGCTCACGCCAGGGGCGCATTCCAGCAGCGTCAGGGCCGCGCCCTTGCGGCCGGTCTTGAAGACGCCGAGGTCGGTGATCACCATGTCCACCACGCCGGCGCCGGTGAGCGGCAGGGTGCAGGATTTCAGCAGCTTCGGCTTGCCCCCCGCGGTGTGCTCCATCAGCACCACCACGCGCTTCACGCCGGCCACCAGGTCCATCGCGCCGCCCATCCCCTTCACCATCTTGCCGGGGATCATCCAGTTCGCGAGATCCCCATTCGCGGCGACCTGAAGGGCGCCGAGGATGGAGATGTTGATGTGGCCGCCTCGCACCATGGCGAAGCTCGCCGCGCTGTCGAAGAAGCTGGTGGTGGGGAGCTGCGTGACCGTCTGCTTGCCGGCGTTGATGAGGTCGGCGTCCTCCTCGCCCTCGAAGGGAAACAGCCCGGTGCCGAGCATGCCGTTCTCGCTGTGCAGCTGCACCGAAATCCCATCGGGGATGTGGTTGGCCACCAGGGTCGGGATGCCGATGCCGAGATTGACGTAGAAGCCGTCCTTGATCTCGCGGGCGGCGCGGGCGGCCATTTCATCGCGGGTCCATGCCATATGCGTGCCCTCCCTTAAGCCGCGCGCTTGCGCACGGTGCGCTGCTCGATGCGCTTTTCGATATTGCCGACATGCACGATGCGCTTGACGAAGATGCCAGGGGTGATGATGTGGTCGGCATCGAAGCTGCCGGGCTCCACCAAGTGCTCGACCTGCACCACCGTCGTCTTCGCCGCGGTGGCCATCATCGGATTGAAGTTCCGCGCCGTCTTCCGGTACACCAGATTGCCCTCGGTATCGGCCTTCCAGGCATGGATCACCGCGAGATCGGCGAACAGCCCGCGCTCCATCACATACTGCTCGCCGTCGAACTCGCGCACCTCCTTGCCTTCGGCGATCTGGGTGCCGACGCCGGTCTTGGTGAAGAACGCAGGGATGCCCGCGCCGCCGGCACGGATGCGCTCGGCCAGCGTGCCCTGCGGGTTGAACTCGATCTCGAGCTCGCCGGCGAGGAACTGCTTGGCGAAGGTGGCGTTCTCGCCGACGTAGGAGCTGATCATCTTCCGGATCTGCCGGGTTTGCAGCAGGATGCCGAGGCCGGCATCGTCAACGCCAGCGTTGTTGCTGATGCAGACGAGGTCCTTCACCCCGGATGCCTTGATTGCCTCGATCAGCACGCCGGGAATCCCGCACAGGCCGAAACCGCCAGCCATGATTGTCATGCCGTCCCGCAACAGATCGGCGAGCGCCGCAGTCGCGTCCGGGTAGACCTTGTTCACCGCCATCTTTGCCTCCGATGCTGCGTTGCAGCGATGATCTGCCACCAGTTGGGGGTCGCTGCAAGGTAAGGGAGGAAAGGAAGGAAGGGGTTCTTTTTTGGAAAAAAGAACCAAAAAACTTTTGTCCGTTTGGCGCGGAGTCTTCCAGTGCGGCCGTCAAGCGTACCGATAGAAAGCTTTTGCTTCTTTTTTCAAAAAGAAGCGCTTGCTTCCTACCTATGCAGTTGCTGCGCGATCTCGGCCCGGATGGCCGCGGCCAGTTCGGGGTTGGCGCGGCGGATTTGCGAGACGCGCAGGGCGGCCCCGCTGCCGGGGGCGGGGGAGATTTCCCAGCGTTCGAGAAACAGCATGTCGGCGGCGAAGCTCTGGTCGGTGCCTTGCGCGAGGCGGCGACGCAGGGCCATCGTGCAGGGTAGCGTGGGGTCAAAAATAACGGTCTGCGACATCATAGCGGCTCCAAATCCCGGGAGGCGACTCAGCCCGGGTTTTCGAGCCTCGATATGGCGTGACGATCAAGGCGACGTCACGGCAAAACGATGAAGACCACGTGAAAGTGAAGCAATGCCTAACCGGCCAGGCGAACCCGGCCGGCTGGCAAGCGGCTAGTAGCGGTAGAGGTCGTGCTTGAAGGGGCCGCTGACGGGCATGCCGATATATTCGGCCTGCTTGGGCGACAGCTTGGTGAGCGTGGCGCCGACCTTGGCGAGGTGGAGCGCGGCGACCTTTTCGTCGAGGTGCTTGGGCAGGGTGTAGACCTGACGCTCATACTTGCCGGCGGGCGCCGTCCAGAGTTCGAGCTGCGCCAGGGTCTGGTTGGTGAAGCTGGCCGACATCACGAAGCTGGGGTGGCCGGTGGCGTTGCCCAGGTTCACCAGGCGGCCCTCGGAGAGCAGGATCAGGCGCTTGCCGTCGGGGAAGCATACCTCGTCCACCTGCGGCTTCACGTTGTCCCAGGTGTAGTTGCGCAGCGCGTCAACCTG
>CAIWAJ010000705.1:0-3806 GCA_903910565.1 uncultured Rhodospirillales bacterium | reverse complement strand
CTACGCCCCGGCGCAGATCGTGCGGGACGCGCGCGAGCACGGGGTGGAGGTGCGCGGCGTCGATGTGAACCACTCCGCCTGGGATTGCACGCTGGAGGGCGGCGCCGTGCTGCGGCTGGGGCTGCGGGAGATCGAGGGGTTTCGCGAGACCTGGGCGGAGGACCTCGCCGGGCGCCGCTTCGCCGACTTCGCCGCGCTGGCTGCCGCCCGCCTGCCCCGCCCGGCGCTGGTGGCGCTGGCCGAGGCGGATGGGCTGCGTAGCCTCGGCCTCGATCGCCGCGCCGCGCTATGGCACGTGCGCGGCCTGCGCGACGAGGCCGATCTGCCACTGCTGGCCGGGCTGCCGGTGCAGCTCCGCCCGGCGCCTTTGCCGCTGATGGGGCTCTCCGAGCACGTGGCCGCCGATTACCAGACCACCGGGCTGTCGCTGAAGGCCCATCCCGTCCGCTTCCTGCGCCAGGCGCTCGCTCGTGAAGGCATCGTCACCGCGGCGGAGGCGGCCGAGGCGCGCGATGGCGCCAAGCTGCGCACCGCCGGCATTGTGCTGGTGCGCCAGCGCCCCGGCAGCGCCGGCGGCGTGGTATTCGCCACCATCGAGGACGAGACCGGCATCGCCAATATCGTGGTGTGGCCGGCGATCATCGAGCAGTTCCGCCGCGCCTTGATCGCCTCCTCGTTGCTGGAGGTCGAGGGGCGCATCCAGCGCTCGCGCGAGGGCATCGTGCATCTCGTGGCCGACCGGCTGAGCGATCGCTCATCCATGCTCGCCGCGCTCGATGCCCCCACCGGCGCCGCGCCTGACGCCCCCCCACGCCTGCCAAGGTCGCGCGACTTCCATTAAAATGTGTCAACAATTCCCGCGCTCACCATTTGTTGCATTTCAAACCGCCGCACTCCATTGCATGCAGGTGCGGCACGCACGATAAAGCGTTACACGCCGTTGAAGCGTCGCGTAACGGGCGCGGCGTCGGCGCCGATTGGTCATCGCAAAGGGCTGCCGATGGCTCCAGGAAATGAAACAACCGTGCCTGATTTGCCGACCCCTTCCGAAATTGCCGATCCGGAGAGCGCCGGGATCGGCGATTCCAGGCCATTTTTCTTCCTCCACATTCCCAAAACGGCGGGAACCTCTTTCCTCGCCACCTTGCAGAACCTGTTTGGCGAGAGCCGCACCCTCCGCCTCGCCGTGGAAACGCCGGGCCTCGATGACCGTATCGCGGAGGTCGCCGGCGGTCGCGGCGACCCCGAGATCACCTGCCTCAATGGGCACTTGCCGCTCGATGTGATGGCGCCGTTCATCGATGCCTTCCGCACCTTCACCATCCTGCGCAACCCGATAGACCGGGTGTTTTCTCTCTACCGCTTCCAGCGCGCCAACCCCGATATCGCCGCCTTCGATCTGCCGCCCGATTTCAGCTTCGAGGCGTTCCTGAACGCACGACACCCCGCGATCTATGCGCAGGCCAATAACGGCATGACCCGCATGCTCGCCGGCGAGCACGCGTTCACCAACCCCGACGACGACCGGTTCGAGGATCCCGACCGCCATCCGGAACTGATCGGGCGGGCCCTCGATTTCCTCGAGTCGATCGATTTCGGCCTGGCCGAGGATATGCCAGGCGCGCATCGCATCATCCAGCATCACTGGGGTCTCCCCTTCGCACTGGACGAGATGACGCTCAACACCACGGAGCGGGATCTCATCCACACCGATTGGCGCAACATCCACGCCCTCGTCGAGCGCAACCGCCTCGATATTACGCTCTATGAGCGGGCCTGCGGCCTCTATCGCAGCCGTCTCGCCGCCTTGCCGGACAGCCCTCCCGCACCGACGGCGGAACGCATGCTGTTCAAGCCCGTGCTCGACTGCGAGACCGCGCTGCCCGACGTGCCGGGCCGCCAGGGCTTCCACCCCTGGTATGAGGCCGGCCTCGCCTGGATCGCCGAAGGTCCCCCCGCCCGCATCCACTTCCTGCCCCCCGCATCCATCGTGCGTATCCGCTTGCGGGTGTTCGCCATGGTGGCCGACTATGCGGTCGAGCGGGTGAAGCTCCATCTGCACGGACATCCGCTGCCCTTTCGCGTCACCGAGCGCGACGGCGCCTCCTGTGTGCTCGAGACGCGCTACGCCAGCACGGTGCCTGGGATGAACACGCTGACCATCACGCCGCCCGCGTTCATCCGGGTGCGCGACCTTGACCCGACCTCCCCCGACCCGCGGCGGCTCGGGCTCGCGGTCACCAGCATCACCTTCGCCGGGATCGCCTGATCCGCGGCCCTCAGCGTCCGGCGAAGATCGCCCGCAGCCACGCGGCGGCCTCGGCCATGGCCGCGGTGGCGCCATCCACCCGGTTTGCCCACTGGATGAACCCGTGGTTCATCCCGTCCCACCGCGTGAGTTGCGTCGGAACCCCCGAGGCGATCAGGCGCTCGGCATAGCGCTCGCCCTCGTCGCGCAGCGGGTCGAATTCGGCGGTCTGCACCAAAGCGGGCGGTAGGCCGGAGAGATCGGTCGCGCGCAAAGGCGAGGCATGGGGGTGGCTGCCATCGGCCGCGCCGAGATAATGGTCCCAGAACCACACCATGGTGTCCCGCGTGAGGCCATAGCCCTCGGCGTTCTCGATATAGGAGGGCATGGGGTCGCTGTAATGCGTAGTGGCGGGGTAGATCAGCAACTGCCCGATGGCAGTCGGGCCGCCCTCGTCGCGCAGCCGCAGCGCGGTGACGGTGGCGAGATTGGCCCCCGCGCTATCGCCGGCCAGCACCATCCGTGTGGCATCGGCGCCGAGTTCGCCGGCATGGGCGGCGGCCCAGCGCGTGGCGGCCAGGCAGTCATCCGGCCCGGCGGGGAAGCGATGCTCCGGGGCAAGGCGGTAGTCGACCGAGACCAGGACCGCGCCGGCGCCGGCGCAGAGGTTGCGAGCCATGCCGTCATGGGTGTCGAGGCTGCACAGCACGAAGCCGCTGCCGTGGTAGAACACGATCAGCGGAAAGGAGCCGTTGCCTTCGGGCGTGTAGATGCGCAGCTTCAGCTTGCCGCCGGGCCCGGCGATCTCCCGCTCGTCGACCGCCGCCACCGGCGCCGCCTCCGGTCGCAGGGCGGTGAGTGCCTCGTAGCGCGCCCGGGCCTCGGCGACCGGCAGCGTGTTGGTCGGCGGCAGGCCGGCGGCGCGATCGAGCATCGCCTGGATTTGCGGATCGACTGGCACGGTCATTCTCCCCTGAAGCCGGGCTTGCGCTTGCCCAGGAAGGCCGCGACGCCCTCGTTGAAATCGGCGGTGAAGGTCCCGGCGAGAAATTCCGCCCGCTCAGTGTCGAGCTGGCCGGGCAGGTCGCGGTCCATCGAGGCACGCAGCAGCGCCTTGCTGCGCCCGAAGGCCAGCGTCGGCCCGGCCGCCATCCGCCGCGCGGTCGCCAGTGCCTCCTCGGCGGCGGTGGCTGCCGGCAGAATCCGGTTGATCAGCCCCCAGCGCTCGGCGGTGGCGGCGTCGATGGTCTCCTCCAGCAGGGTGAAGCCGAGCGCGCGGCGCATACCGATCGCCCGCGGCATGTGGTAGGTGGAGCCGCCATCCGGATTGGCGCCGAGACGGGAATAGGCCATCAGGAATTTCGCGTCATCGCTCGCCAGCACCACGTCGGCGGCGAGTGCGAAGGACACGCCGGCGCCGGCCACCATGCCATGGGCCAGCGCCACCACCGGCACCCGCAGGCGCGCCATCACGATGATCGTGTCATGCAGCGCGCGCATCAGCACGTCGATATCCCGCGTCGCCTGTTCGCCCTGGAACAGCGTGATGTCGCCGCCG
>CAIWAJ010000704.1:0-4812 GCA_903910565.1 uncultured Rhodospirillales bacterium | reverse complement strand
GGCATGGACCCGAAATTCCGCATCGCCGACATCCGCGCCTATTCCGTCGCCGCCTCCGACACCGGGGGCGACTACCACCGCCGCTCCTCCGGCCACTGGATCACCGACACGCTGATCGCCAACCCGATGTCCCACTACCCGGAATACCGCGCCTCGCGCACCTCCTGGGGCATCGGTACGCTGGGCGGCGTGGTGGTCGAGATTGAGGCCGCCGACGGCACCATCGGCGTCGCAACCGGCCTCGGCGGCATCCCCTGCTGCTACCTCATCGAGAAGCACTTCTCCCGCTTTCTCCGCGGCGCCGACGCGCGCCACACCAACCGCATCTGGGACCAGATGCACCGCGCCTCCCTGTTCTACGGCCGCCGCGGCCTCACCATCACCGCCATCAGCGCGGTTGACCTCGCGCTGTGGGACCTGCTGGGCCAACTCCGCCAGGAGCCCGTCCACGCCATGATCGGCGGCGCCGTGCGCGAGACCGTCCCGCTCTACTCCACCGGCCCCAAGGCCGCCGCCACCAAATCCCTCGGCTTCTGGGGCGCCAAGGTGCCGCTCCCCGAAGGCCCCGCCGACGGCCATGCCGGCATGCGCCGCAACGTCGAGTTCCTGCGCGCCTGCCGCGCCGAGGTCGGGCCGGATTACCCCCTGATGATCGACTGCTACATGTCGCTCACCGTCCCCTACACCATCGAACTCGCCAACGCCGTCCGCGACATCCCCATCCACTGGATCGAGGAGGCCCTGAGCCCCGACGACATCGAAGGCCATCGCCGGGTGAAGGAGGCCTGTCCCTGGATGCGCTTCACCACCGGCGAGCACGAATACACCCGCTACGGCTTCCGCCCGCTCATCGAGGGCCGCAACGTCGATATCATCCAGCCCGACGTCATGTGGGTCGGCGGCCTCACCGAGCTGATGCGCATCGGCGCCATTGCCTCGGCCTATGACATCCCCATCGTGCCGCATGGCAGCGGCGCCTATTCCTACCACTACGTCGTCACCCAGCCGCACACGCATTTCTGCGAATACGTCAACATGAGCGCCACCGGCGACCAGCTGATCCCCCTCTTCGGCGACATGTTCACCGGTGACCCGCTGCCCGTCGATGGTGTCGTCACCATCAATGACGCACCGGGCTTCGGCCTCACCCTCAATCGCTCCGCCGTCCAGCTCGAAAGGCCCTTCACGCCATGACCGACACGTCTCTCGCCGGCAAAGTCACCCTGGTGATCGGCGCCTCCGTCGGCCTTGGCGCCGCCATCGCCGAAGCGCTCGCCGCCCGCGGCGCCGCCGTGGCGCTGGCCGCCCGCCGGCGCGATGCCGTCGATGCGCTGGCCGCCAAAATCAACGCTGGCGGCGGCCAGGCGATCGGCCTCACCTGCGACGTGTCGGACCGCGCCGCCGTCCAAGCCGCCGTCGCCGCCACGCTCGCCCGCTTCGGCCGCATCGACCACCTCATCAACAACGCCGGCGTTATCGAGCCGATCGGCCGTTTCCTCGATACCGACCCCGCCGAATGGGCCCGGCTGATCGACATCAACCTCACCGGCGCGATGTACGCCTGCCACGCTGCCCTGCCCCACGTGCTGGCGCAAAAAGGCGTCATCGTGAACATCTCCTCGGGCGCCGGCCACCGTCCGCTCGAGGGCTGGAGCGCCTATTGCACCTCCAAAGCCGGCCTGGTGATGCTCACCCGCGCCCTCGCCCTCGAATACGGCGAGCAGGGCCTGCGCATCTACGGCTTCGCGCCCGGCACGGTGCTGACCGACATGCAGCGCAAAATCCGCGCGACCGGCATCAACCCGGTCAGCCAACTCCCCATCGAAGCCCTGCAACCCGCCGAAAAGCCAGCCGGCATCGTCGCCTGGCTGTGCACGGAGGAGGCCGCCGATGTGCCGAGCGGGGAGAATGATATTCGCAATGAGGAATTGCGGCGGCGGGCGGGGGTGGAAGTTATTTTTCCGGGGTAGGGTGTTCTTTTTGTGAACAAAAAGAACCAGAAAACTTTCTATTCCATTCCATGCCGTTGGCGTACACCCCGCGGGATGGTTGGGCGCGGTACGCAGCAAGTGGATAAAAGTTTTTTGCTTCTTTTTTTCAAAAAAGAAGCGCTTTGCTTGTCTTCCTATTTAGTTTCGATTTAGCAATATAATAGACGTGCGTAAACGTCCGCGCATCGCCCCCTTGGCCATGCCGGATATCGCGCTTTGGGGGGCGTCCGGCGCGCGGGTGGGCCTTGGCCTTGCGCGGCGAGGGAGGGGGGGCGCCGGACGGGGCGCGCGCGGCGGCTGGAGGGGCGGAGTCCCTGCGTGGCGCGCCAGGGCGCCGGGACGGCGATCCATTCCACGTACTCCTCCCGCGCGGCTTCCATGTCCGCCTCCATCTCCTGCGCGGCGCGCAGAACGGCCGCCATCACCCCGGGGAGGGCGATGTCGCGCGGCCGGGCGCGGGCGGTGCCCGACACGGCGGCGAGCAGGGCGCGCAGCATCACGCCGAGGAGGACGGCGATGACCGTCTCGGCGCGGTGGGGCGCGGCGTGCGGAAGATGGCGGGGCGGGCGGGACATTCGGTATCGGTCACTCCTGATTTCCAATACGTCCTTATAAATAACTTACTTGTCGCCTGCAAGCCTTATTTCTCTATCCTGTAAATTTTCTTTAGCCCGGTCAGCCGCCGCCGCGCTGGAAGTAGAGCATGAAGCGGGCGAAGATGGCGGCGCTGTCGGCGCCATCGAAGCGGAAGATCACCTCGATGGTGGCCATGCGCACCGAGGTGAGCGCGAGCCGGCCGATGGTGCCGAGTTCGAGCGACCAGCCGCCATCGGCTGGCAGGAAGCGGCGGGTGGCGGCGTCGAAGCTTATATCGGGGAAGGCCAGCGGCATGAGGCGGTGGAAATCCGCCTCCGTCGCCGTCATCACATAGCGGCGCTCGGCGGGCGGGATCACCCGCCGGCGACGGGTGGCCAGATCGCCACCACGTCTCCGTCGGCGAAGGTGGCGGTGGCGCGGTGCGAGGGGGGCAGAAACACGCCGTTCACCAGCACCAGGAAACAGGCGGGCGGCGGCACGCTGAACTGGCCGATGAGGTCGCCCAGCACGGCGCTGGCCGGCACGTCCAGCGCCGCCTCGTTGCTGCGGCGCAGCTCGGCCGGCAGATATTTGCCGAGCGAGGCGTAGAGTTTGAGGGTGACGCGGATGGTGTCGGCCATGGTCAGCCCATCTGCGCCCGGGCGAGATAGGCGGGCATCAGTTGCAGCGGGTCGGCCAGCAGCTTGTCCTTCCACGGGCCGAGCTTGATACGGCCCTGGATCAGCCCGCGGATCACCCCGGCATGCTCGGTATGGCCGACGCTGGAGGCGCCGACCAGCACGTCACCGTCGAATTCCAGGCGCATGTAGCGCTCGGCGGCGGGATCGTCGCGCTCCACCCGGACGCCGCCCGGCACGCCCTGCCACTGCCCGAAGGAGACCGAGACCAGGCCGAAGGTGTCGAGCACGTTCATCTGCAAGGTGCCCGCGACGTGCGCGGCATGGCCGGCCATGTTCTGTGCGGCGATGCGGGCCTGGTCCACCGCATCGGGCTGGACGGCGTTGATGATGCGGACGCCGGTGCCGAATTCCTCGGACTCCACGCAGTCACCGGCGGCATAGACGCCGGCGATATTGGTGGCGAGGCGATGATCGACCAGGATGCCGGTGGCGGTGGCGATGCCGCTGCCGGCGAGCCAGGCAATGTTCGGGCGCACGCCGGTGGCGGAGATGATCACCTCGGCCTCAAGCACCTCGCCGCCGGCGGTGGTGGCGCGCAGGCCGGTGGCGGTCTGCTCGATGCCGGTGATGCGCGCGCCGGTCAGCACCCGCACGCCGCGGGCTTCCGTGCGGGCGCGCAGCATGGCGGAGGCGCCCGGCGGCATCATGCGTGGCACCATGCGCTCGCCCATTTCGACCACCGTGAGGATGGCGCCACGGGCGACGATGGATTCCATGATGATGCAGCCGATGAAGCCGGCGCCCATCTGGATGACCCGCGTGCCGGATTTCACCGTTTCGGCGATGCGGCGCGCATCGGCCATGGTCCAGCAGGTGACGACGCCGGGGAGGGTGATGCCGGGGATCGGCGGCGAGGCGGGCACCGAGCCGACGCTCAGCAGCAGCGTGTCATAGGTGAGCGCGCTGCGATCGGCGAGGGTGACGGTCTGCGCGGACGGGTCGAGCTTGACGGCCTGGCCGTGCTTCACGGCGATGCGCTGGCGCTCGAAATGGCCGGCATCCTTGCGCAGATAGGTGCCGGATTCGGCCACCTTGCCTTCGAGCAGATACGGGATCGCCATGCGCGAATAGGGCGGTTCCGGCTCGGCGCCGAGCAGGGTGATGCTGTCGAGCGGGCGGGCGGCCCGCAGGGTTTCCGCGGCCACCACGCCGGCGGGACCATTGCCGATAATCAGATGGTGCATGGCGACGCATTCCTCAAAATAGAGAACGGGCAGATCCCGCCGCCTCCCCCGCAGGAGAGGCGGCGAGAAACTGCCCGCCTGGTATCAGCCTCAGAGACCGAGACGCGAAACCGTCGCCGCGGTGGGGCGGCCCTCGGTGTCCCAGCCACGCTCGGCGTAGTACTCGGGCAGCATCTTGTCGAGGCCGGCCACGAGGCCCTTGGCCGGGCCGGTCTTGGCCGCCTCGGTGAGCAGACGCTTGGGCAGGTTATCGTCCTTCGCGGTGAAGCCGGCCGCGTTGTTGAACTGCCGCTCCATGTTCCAGATCCGCTCGCCAACCAGGTTGAGGTTGTCGAGCGACCAGTCACCCTCGCAGGCCGC
>CAIWAJ010000703.1:0-2495 GCA_903910565.1 uncultured Rhodospirillales bacterium | reverse complement strand
GCTGGGAGTTCGATATCCGCACCGGGCAGTCCTGGTGTGACCCCGAGAGCATGCAGGCCCGTATGTACAACGTCTCCGTGGAGCCCGGCGAGGAGTTGGCCAAGGGGCCGCTGGTGGCGGAAACCGTGGCGGTGTCGGTGGAGCAGGATTACGTGGTTGTCGAGATGTAGGGGCCGGGACCTCCGCTGATCCGCTGTTTATTTTGATATCGTAACAATATAGGCGCGCGAATGAGCGGGGTGCCAGGCGGGTTTTTCGCGCCGTGGCGGAGGTGGGGCGCGCGGCGCCGAACGGGGGAACGGCAGGATGACGGCGTGATTCCGGTCGCGCCAACGGAGTGCCGGCGGGCGCGGGTGTGGCGTTCGCAACCGGGGCGTCCGCTGACGTCTCCTCGGCCGGTGATCGCAAGGCGGCGGTGAGAGCGGCGACGTAGCGATCGATATGGGTGCGGGTGCGCGCATGCATGCGCCGCACGGGATGGCGCGGCGCCAGGCCCGAAATATCCCCGAACAGCGCATCCAGCATGGCGTACAGAATCGCGCCGATCGCCTGCGCGATGGCGGACGCTGCGTCCGGTGCGGGATGGGAGGAAGGGGACATGGTGGCTCCGTGGTGATGGAGACAATATGCTCCAATCCACGCCGAAACACAAGTGTTTTTTATGATAAAATTCGTTAAAGTGCCTATTCACGCCGTTTTTTCGGATCGTGACCCGCCGCGCCTCACTCCGCCGCGGCGCGCAAGGCCCGGTTGCCGCGCGAGCGGCGCTCGCTCGCCAGCGCCATGGCCGAGGTGGACAGCATGAAAACCACCGAGGCGGCGAAAATCAGCCGGGGGTCGGCGTTGTCCATGATCCAGCCGAACAGCAGCGGGCCCACCACGCCGCCAATGTTGAAGCCGGTCGAGACAATGCCGAACACGCGGCCCTCCGCGCCCGGCGGGGCGGCGGCGCGGACCAGCATGTCCCGCGAGGGCATGATCATGCCGGAGAGGAAGCCGGCGAGACCCATCAGGCCAATCAGCGCGAAGGAGGGCAGGGCGACGAAGCCGACCACGGCCACCAGCGCGCCGGTGAGCCCGAAGCCGAGCGCCGCGACATCGCCGTGGCGGGCGGTGCGGTCGGCGATGACGCCGCCGGCGAGCACGCCGAGCGCACTCGCGGCCAGCATCACCGTCAGCGCCGTGTTGCCGATGCCGAGCGGGACGGCGAAGGCGGCGTTGAGGGCGACCACCGAGAAGCTTTGCAGCCCGCCCATCGAAAGCGCGAGCACGGTGAAGAACAGCACGAGCGACAACACCGCCGGGGTGAGCAAGGCCCGGTTGTCGACACGCCCAGCCCGCGCGCGGGCCATCGAGGGAGCTGGGGCGGCAATCGCGAGCAGCGGCAGGGCGGCCAGCGGGCCGAGCACGCCGGCGAATATCAGGGCGGCCGGCAGCCCGCCGAGGCTCGCGGCCAGCAAGGTGCAGCCCGGCGCCAGCGCGCCACCGAGATAGCCGGCAAACGTATGGATCGAGAAGGCGCGGCCCATCCGCGCCTCGCCAATGCCGGCGGACAGCATCGCGTAATCGCAGGGGTGATACACCGCATTGGCGATGCCGAGCATGGCCGAGGCGACCAGCAATGTCGGGTAGCCCGGCAGCGCGGCAATCGCGAGATAGGCCAGGCCGCCCAGCAGCAGGCCCGCAATCAGCACCCGCCTGGCGCCGAACCGGTCCACCGCATAGCCCATCGGCGCCTGCACCAGGGCCGACACCACGTTATAGACCGTCAGCGCGAACCCAAGCTCGACGAAGCCAAGGCCGAGCTGCACCTTCAACAGGGGAAACAGCGGCGGCAACACCAGCATGTGGAAATGGCTGACCAGATGGGCGGCGCAGATCGAGCCGAGAATGCGGATTTCCGCGCGGGGCATGCTCATGGTGTGTGGTTCCCGGACGACCGTTCTGCCTGTCCCGCCACCATAGCCGCCGCCACGCGCCGTGGCGAACCGGAGTTGCGCAAGGCAGGGATGGGCTAGTAGGGTCCGCCCGCCTCAAAACCCGTCTAAGGACCCAAAATGATCGACCACACCATCGGCACCGGCGCCGAAGCCGTCGCCGGCAAAACCGTCTCCGTGCACTACACCGGATGGCTGTTCGACACCGCCGCCCCCGACAACAAAGGCCGCAAATTCGATAGCTCCCGCGACCGTAACGACCCCTTCCAGTTCAACCTCGGCGCCGGCATGGTGATCGCCGGGTGGGACCAGGGCGTCGCCGGGATGAAAGTCGGCGGCCAACGCACCCTCATCATCCCGCCCGAACTCGGCTACGGCGCCCGCGGCGCCGGCGGCGTGATCCCACCCAACGCCACCCTCGTGTTCGACGTCGAACTCCTCGCGGTGCGCTGAGCGCATCTCGCAGGGAAGGGAAGGCAAGGGGGCGCGGCCCCCTTGACCCCCGCCAGGGGCCGAGCCCCTGGACCTCAACCCTTTGAAGGATTGGTTGGGCGTGAG
>CAIWAJ010000702.1:0-2076 GCA_903910565.1 uncultured Rhodospirillales bacterium | reverse complement strand
GCCGAGATCGGCTACGGCACGGCCACCGAACTTGCCGATGTGATCGTGCGCGAAACCGGCCTCTCCTTCCGCATGGCGCATAATGTGGTGGCCAGCGTAGTGGCCGAGGCGATCGCCGCTGAGCGCCCGGCGACCTCCATCACCTCGGCCGAACTGGAGTCCGCCGCCTTGGCGCATTTCGGCCTCACGCTTGCCTTGCCGGCGGATATCGTCGCCGCCGCGCTCGATCCCGCCGGCAACATCGCGGGGCGCAGCATCACCGGCGGTCCGGCGGCGGCCAACGTGGCCGGGATGCTCGCGGGGCGCCTCGCCGCGCTTGAGGACGACAGTTACAGCCTCGCCGCGATCACGACCCGGATCGGGGCGGCACGGGCGCGGACGTTCAGCGCGGCGGCGCGCTAGGCCGGCGGGTTTCATTCGCCCGCCGTTCCAGGCTATGCTTGCCGCAAGGTTCCGGGAGTGCAGACGCGCATGGCCACCATCATCACCCGCCGCACAACGCTGCTGGCGGCGCTCACCGCACCGTTGACCCTGGCAGGATGCGCAAGCGTCGAGCAGGGGCCGGACGGCGTGTTTCCGCCGCGCTACGCCGCCGGCCCGGCGCTGGAGCGGGAGCAACGGCTGCCGGCCGAGGCGCCGATCCTCTATGTCGTCACCGCGCCCGACTGTCCGTCCTGCTTCCAATGGCATCGCGACAAGGAGCCGGCCTTCGAAAGCTCGGCGGCACGGGCGCGGCTGCGCGTGGTGCATCTGCATTCGCGCTCCATCAAGTTCGGCTCCGGACGGCCGGAGACCTGGCCGGCTGACACGCGCTGGGTGCGGGACGCGCTGGAGGATCACGATGTTTTCCTGGTGACGCCGCTTTTCGGCCTGGTGAAGGGGCGCACCTATCTGGCCGGCGCGTGGGGGCTGCCGGATTGGGAGAAGGTGATGGTGCCGGCGATCCGGGCCGCCGCGGGGGTGGCGTGATCCGGGCGGGGGCGCTGCTCGTCGTTCTCTCCATTGCCGCCTGCGCGACTGTGCCGCCGCGGCTCGCCGCAACGCCGGAGCTTCCCCAGTGCCAGGCCGCCAGCCGGCTCGCCGCGCCGCCGCCCGCGGCGCATTCCCGCGCCTATGGGGTCGCCGGCGCCCAGGAGGGCGGCGCGCTGATGGTCTGGACGCTCGATGCCAAGTTCACCATCAACTCGGAGCTTGGCCTGGAACTGCAGTTTGCCGATGGCTCCATGTGCCTCGCCGCGCTCGCGCCGGACATGGAGCATGGCCTGCGGATCGCGCTAGCGGGTCGCGACATCAGGGGTGTCGAGCTTGGCGTCTGCGACGAGGTGCGTGGCGCCTGCATCCCGACGCGGATGGAATTCAAACCCTAAGCGTCAGAACTCTGGCAGATACCAGCGCTCGAGCGCCGCGCGCCATTCCTCGGTGAGCGGAACCGCCTTGCGGGTCGCCATGTCGAAGGTGGTCAGCACGGTATGGGCGCGGGCGCAGATTTCGCCGGCGTGGACGAGATGTTGGCGCAGCTGGAAGGACTTGTTGCCGAGCTTGTGCACCACCGTCTCGCAACGCACCTCGCCCGGCCAGTTCATCTCGCGCAGGAAATCGAGTTCGATGCGCGCGATCACCACGCCATGGCCGCGTGCGATATCGAGCAGCCCGGCCTCCTTCACCAACTCCACCCGTCCGGCCTCGAGCGCCACCGAATACATGGTGTTGTTGATGTGGCCGAGCATGTCGGTGTCGTTGAAGCGGAGCTTCTCGACGGTGATGCGGGGCTCGCCCATCGTGCCTACTCGCCGGGATAGGGCGGCTTGTCGAGCCCGGTGGGGGAGAGGGTGAAGATCTCCACCCCCGTCTCGGTCACCGCCACGGTGTGCTCGAACTGAGCGGAGAGGCTGCGGTCCCGCGTGACCGCGGTCCAGCCGTCATCGAGGATTTTCACGTCGGGTTTGCCGGCGTTCACCATCGGCTCGATGGTAAAGAACATGCCGGGCTTCAGCACCGGGCCCTCACCCTTGCGACCGAAATGCAGCACGTTGGGCGGCGCGTGGAACACGCGGCCGAGCCCGTGGCCGCAGAAAT
>CAIWAJ010000701.1:0-6975 GCA_903910565.1 uncultured Rhodospirillales bacterium | reverse complement strand
CCATCATGGAAAATGTTGTCTTCTTTTTACCCACACAAGCATAAGCATGCGGCCGATCCGTCAGCGCTCGGGCGCAGTCACCGACTGTGAGCTCATGAATTTCACCATCGGCTTCGATGCCGAGCACGCCGGAATCAACGTGCGCCGTTCGTGCCGATCTAATCGGCGTTAGCCAGCGCGCGCCGCTCCGCATTCGCCGCCCACAGGACACCGGGGCGATCGAGCCGCTCCGCCCAGCGACTGCGCGGGCGGCCGGCGAAGAAGCGCTTTAACGCTCGGCGTCCAATCCCCGGGGGCTGCGCGACGAGCAACTCGGTGAGGCTGTCGAGCTGATCGGCCGCCTTCGCGAGCAGGCCGATGGCCTCGTCGAAGTAGGGGCGCGCGGCGCGCTCCAAAAAATCCTCCATACCGTAGCCGTCGGGTTGGTTCGTCAGTCTGAGAATCTCCGACCAATCGCCAACTCAGGACGCGGACATGACATGGCCATCGAGGCTGATCGTCCAGTCGCGAAAGTCCGCGAAGGTCGATCCGGACGGGCGTTGGTGCAGGTAAAGAGCCAACACGCCGCCGGACAGCACGAGAGCTCGTTGGTCGGGCGGAGTCGCGGGAAGTGTCCAGAACGTGCGGCCGAAATGTTCTCCCGACGCGGTGTGACCCAGGATGATGCGTCGGACAACGCCGCCGCAGCGGTGGGTCATGACCGCATGCCCCACTTCGTGCCGCGCGACGGTCTCCAGTGGAAGCTGGCTGTACAGAATTGAAAGGAGGGAGATGGATTCCACGTTTCAATTATGGAGGCCATTCGGCCTCTGCAATCGATCAGCGGGTGCTTAACCACGTTTTCTGTTCCGGTGCGCCCCAAACCCATACCCACATACAAAAAACAGACACAGCAGAAGGGGGCTTGCCTCTTCTTTTGATCCTATCCCATCGGTCTCGCCGTCAAGGCGCTCCGTTGCTCACGCGCTGCGCGCGTTCCTCTACTCGCCGGGTGGCCTGCGGCCAGCCTGTGACAGCTCCGCTGCGATGGGACCCCTCCGGTCTCGGGCAATCCCGCCCACGAAGACCGGAGAACGATCATGTCGAATCACAATCTCTTCATTCATGGCGCCGACGGCGCCGTCCAGCCCGCGACGACCGAGCAAATCCTGGCGGCAGCGCGTGCCGCGCTCGCGCATCGGGTGCGCCGTGGAGCGTCCCTCGAATCGCCGCAGAAGGTGCGCGAGTACCTGACGGTGAGGCTCGGGCATCTCGATCATGAAATTTTCGGCGTCATTCTGGTTGACCAGCGCCACAGGGTCATCGAGTACGTGGAGCTATTTCGCGGCACCATCGACGGGGCGAGCGTCTACCCGCGAGAAGTGGTGAAGCTGGCCTTAGAGAAGGGAGCCGCCGCGTGCGTGCTCCTGCATAACCATCCCAGCGGCGTAAAAGATCAGTCCCATGCCGACGAGCTGATCACCAAACGCGTCGCGGCTGCGCTGGCTTTGATTGATGTGCGTGTCCTGGACCACTGCATCATCGCGGCCGACAGCGTTTTCAGCTTTGCGGAAAACGGCCTTATGTGAGTCCCGACCGCATTTATCGCCGCCGGCCTTCGGGCCGGCGGTTTTCCGCGGTACGCCGCGGTTTTTTCGACGTGGGTGGAAAATCGACCGCCTACGATGCGATTACAGCGGCGATCCCACCCTACCCCTTGACCTTGATACCCCGAAAAGTCCCGCCGAGGTTCCGGCTGGCGTTCGATTCCGATCCGATCTTGAGTCCACGCGAACCATAGATGACGTGAGACAATCAAACATCAGGAGGAGAAGCGCATGGGTAATGGAAAGCAATCACGCGACTACGACGAAGAGATCGCCGATATTGTGAAGATTGCCGAGCATCACAACGTCCAGATGCCGCTCGTGATGCCAGTACCATCAGACAACCCACTAACGACACCGACCATCAAGTGGGTTGCGCGCATCGATGAGGACGATCCACAAGCCAACGCTTGAGAAAATCCAAAGCGAGATCAATGCGCTCAAGGCAGTCGGCCAAGATACGATCCGTCACAAGTATGTGGCGGCTCTCCAAAAGAAAACTGGCAACGATACCGTCATCTACTTTAGCTCCTACAACATTCAGCGTCCGTTCCCGGTGCCTGCGGCGGTGCTATCCGTCTCACAGGACGACATTCAGGGCTTCATGGCCAGTCTTCACCAGCTCAAGGGAGAGAAGCTCGATCTAATTCTTCATAGCCCAGGCGGCTCCCTTGAAGCCGCCGACCAAATCGTTCAGTACCTGCGCGCGAAATACAAGTACATCCGAGCCATCATCCCGCAGAACGCTATGTCGGCGGCGACGATGCTTGCGTGTGCCTGCGATGAAATTGTGATGGGCAAGCATTCGGCGATCGGACCGATTGATCCGCAGATGGTGTTCGGCCAGATGGCCGTGCCAGCGCACACGATCCTTCAAGAATTTGAACGCGCGAAGGCCGATGTCTCGACCAATCCTATGCTGGCGAACTTATGGGCGCCTCGTCTCGGGGCGCTGCCGCCTGGGTATTTAAATCTCTGCGAACAGACGATCAAGCTCGCCGAAGAAAAGGTAAAGCAGTGGTTGGCGCAATATATGTTCGGCGGCAAGAATCCGGCGCAGGCCGAAGCGATTGCGAAATGGCTCGCGAGCTTCGACGAGCATCAAACGCACGGCCGACCAATCGGCATCGAACTGGCCAAGCAGAAAGGGCTCAACGTGACTGCTCTGGAGGACGATCAAGCATTGCAGGAGGCAGTGCTTTCCGTGTTTCACGCCGTCATGGTCACATTCCAATCGACCGGTTGCTTAAAGGTCATTGAAAACCACCGGGGCAAAGGACGTTACGTCGTCGCGCAGCTTTTTGCGCAACCCGTGCCGCAAGCGAACGTGCCGGCGCCCTAATTTCTAAGCGGTCCATCCCGATTCCCGCTTCGCGGATACGGGATCGGCATCGGCCGAGCACCGTGATGTCTCATAAAGGGTAAGTTTTGAAACATCGCCTTGCCCCGCCAAAATCAACGGCTTTCGTGTTTCACAAGCCGCTTCCATGTCGTTGTGCATGCAATACGGCTGCGGCGCGCCCTCTTCGAGGGCCACAGCCTCTCCGCTACCATTTCCCATGGCACGATCTTCCGTATCGCCGCCGACCGACGCTGCAGCGATGGCAACGTGGCCGCCACCGCCCGAGCCGCCCGTACTCGACTCGCCGGCACCCTGGCCGCAGATATCAGCCACAAGAGCATATCGGCCTCCACGATATGGTTGTACGCATATCGCGCATCCCGATTCAGTCCGGCGATCCGCCCGTAATACCCCTGTGAGTTGTATTCGGATAGCCACCCGAGCCAATGTTGCTTTTGAGTCAGGTACCACCGGCGCGGATCTATTGCCGGCCGGGCAGCCGGCAGAGTGCGGATCTTGCGGATAAATTGGCGGATGGTGATGCGCGGAAACTCCGCCGCGCCGCGCTTCGTGGTGTTCGGTGTGCCTCTTGATGCTTTTGATTGCACTCGCGACTCCCTGTTATCCGTCACGATCCGTCACCTAATATTGCTTCGTACCCGGATCAAATCAAAATCCGCTCGACCTCATCGAGGCTGACCTGGTCGTTGCGTCGGTCGTAGAGGCCGGTGGTGCGGGCGCTTTCGTGGTTGGCCATCTGCTGCGCGATTTCCAGCTTGCCGCCGTTGCGCAGGTACTCGGTAATGCCGGTGGCGCGGAAGGTATGGCAGCCAATCGCAGTCGGGATGTCGGCGGCTAGCGCACGGCGGCGGATCATGCGCCACACGTCGACCGGCTTCATCGGCTGATCGGTGAATTCCCCGGTCCGACCGGCCAGGCTTGGGAAGAGCCATGTCTTGCGATCGGCGCTGTGGTGCTCGAGAAAAGATTCGAGGTAGGCATCGAGCGTGTGATGGCAGGGCATGTCGTGCCGCTTGCCGCCTTTCTCGTGCAGACGCACCCAGGTGCGCTTGCCCTGCGGGTACACGTCCTCGAGCCGCATCTTCACGGCCGCGCCGACGCGGGCGAAGGTATAGACGAGGAGCGCAATGAGGGCCCGGTCGCGAAGGCCGGCGAGGGTGGCGATGTCGATGCTGTCGAGGAGAGTTCGCGCCTCGTCACTTGAGAGCACCGGCGTCTTTCCCTTCTTGACCGCGTGCTTCGGCCCCCGGACGGCACTGGCCGGGTTGGTGGGCACGATTTGCCCGACGATAAGCCAGTCGAAGAGCATGCGGATGGCCGCCAACTGTTGCTTGACCGAGGGGGCCGACAGCGGCGTGTCGTCGGGGCTTCGTGGCGCCTGCAGCTCCTCGATATAGGTCGCAATATGGATTGGTCGTACCGCTTGGAGCTCGCCGATCTGATGGCGCTCGCACCAGCGCGCGAAACTGGCCACCGCACGGGCGTAGGCTTTGCGGGTATTGGGGTTTCGGATGTTGGCGGTGAAGAAGTCGAGGACCCGCTCGGCGGTACGAGGATCGGGCGTCAGGATTGCCGGCAGGGTGACGCCTGAACTCGTGCGATGGATACCGCCGACATTGATGACCACCAGGTCTTGCGCCACGCCCTACCCCCGTCTTTCATGCAATATAACGTCCTTTATATTGCGTGAAAAGTGCAGAGCGAGCCAGCCAGATTCCTTCCTACGCCGCCCATCCTTCCGACAATACCTCTGCCTGCTCCAGCACCAGCTGCGTCGCCTGCTCCTGCTTGTCGGGCGGATACCCGTACCGGCGCAGGATGCGCTTGACCAGCACCCGCAACTGGGCGCGGACGTTCTCGCGCAGCGTCCAGTCGATGCTCACATTGGCGCGCACGGTCTTCACGAGCTCCTGCGCAATTGCCCGCAGTGTTGGCTCGCCTAATACCTTCACGGCACTGTCGTTTGCTTCCAGCGCGTCGTAGAACGCGATTTCGTCCTCGGACAGGCCGAGGGCATCGCCTCGGGCATTCGACTCGCGCATCTCCCGGGCCAACTGGATGAGTTCCTCGATCACCGCGGCCGCCTCGATTGCACGGCTTTGGTAGCGCCGGATCGTCTGCTCCAGCAGCTCGGCGAACGAGCGGGCCTGAACCAGATTCTTGCGGCTGCGGGTGCGAAGTTCTCCCTTCAGGAGTTTCTGCAGTAGCTCAACCGCGAGATTTCGCTGCGGCATCCCGCGCACTTCTGCCAGAAACTCGTCCGACAGAATCGAAATGTCGGGCTTGGCTAACCCTGCCGCGGCGAAGATATCGACGACGCCTTCGGGTGTCACGGCGCGGGAAATGATCTGGCGTACTGCGTGGTCGATGTCCTCCTCCGGCCGCGCGTCGCTCGGCGCGCGCTTGGCGAGCACGGCCTGCACGGCCTGGAAGAAGGCGACGTCATCACGAATACGCAGGGCCTCCTCGTGCGGTACCGCGAGTGCGAACGCCTGCGACAGCTCGCGCACCGAGCCTATACAGCGGTCCTTGCCGTTCTCCTGCGCAAGGATGTGCTCCTGTGCCGCCGGCAGCAGACCGAGCCGCTCTGCTGGCGTGCCGATCGTCCATTTTGACCAGTTGAAGCCGTGAAATAGCCCGCTGCAGATCTCATGCTTTTCGAGCATCACGGCGACCGCTTCCTCCTGGTTGAGAGCCGTACGGCCGGTACCTCCGCTCTCGGTATAGGTGGCCAGTGCTGTCTTGAGCTCTTGCGCGAGTCCCAGATAGTCCACGACCAGGCCGCCCGGCTTGTCCTTGAAGACGCGGTTTACGCGGGCGATGGCCTGCATCAGGCCGTGGCCGCGCATCGGCTTGTCGATGTACATAGTGGAGAGGCTCGGTGCATCAAAGCCGGTCAGCCACATGTCGCGCACGAAGACGAGCTTGAAGGGGTCCTTGGCGTTGCGGAACCGATTGGCAAGCGCCTCGCGCCGTGGCTTGTTACGGATGTGTGGCTGCCAGTCGGCGGGGTCCGAGGCCGAGCCGGTCATGACCACCTTCATCGCGCCCGCCTCGTCGGACTCGGCGTGCCAAGCTGGACGAAGCTTGCCAATTTCGTGATAGAGCTCGACGCAGATGCGCCGGCTCATGCAGACAATCATCGCTTTACCTTCCATGGCTTCGAGTCGCTTCTCGTAGTGCTCGACGATATCCTTGGCGATCAGCGTCAGGCGCTTCTCGGATCCGACCACGGCCTCAAGCTGCGCCCACTTGGTCTTGAGTTTTTCCTTGCGATCGACCTCTTCGCCTTCGGTCGCCTCCTCGAATCCCGGGTCGATGTGCGGCCGTTCGGCTTCGTTGAGCGTGAGCTTCGCCAGCCGGCTCTCGTAATAGATTGGCACCGTGGCACCGTCCTGCACGGCGCGCTGGATGTCATAGACGCTGATGTAATCGCCGAACACCGCACGGGTATTGGCGTCCTTAAGCTCGATGGGCGTACCAGTAAAGCCGATGAACGAGGCATGCGGCAACGCGTCGCGCATAGCTGGCCGTCACCAGCCCGCCCAGGGAGTGTCCAAACAAAAAGACGGGCAATCCTTGTTTTGCGAGGCAACGCCGGGCGGCGAGGTGAAAGAACACTGAGCGCTCGACATCCGTTCCCGCACGTGGCCCAGGAGACCGGCCGTGACCTTCAAGATCAATGGCGAAGACGCTGTACCCCTGCCCCTGTAATTGGGGAATCAGCTGGGAATATTGATCAACATATCGCTCGGAATATTCCGAGAGTCCATGTTGCAGCAAGACGGCTGCGCGTGGCTGCACTGCCGGCCAACAATACCCAGCGACCCCTGTTCCCGTATCCCAGGATTGCGCCTGCCCCCGCACGGGCGGCACAACAGATCCGGCGACCACATGTCCTTGGAAATCCATCATGACAGTTCCACTGACCTGCCTAAGCCTGACGATGACTGTACGCCTCACCGATCCTTCGCGCACGCTGTGATACCCAAAAGAGAGTGTTCAGGCCCGGCGCGAAACTCTATT
>CAIWAJ010000700.1:0-3819 GCA_903910565.1 uncultured Rhodospirillales bacterium | reverse complement strand
GGGGGGGGGGGGGGGGGGGGGGGGGGGGGCGGGGGCGCGCGGCGCAGGACGCGGAAGGCGGGCGGCGCGCGGGCGCACCTCTCCTGTCGATGCGCTGCTCCGTCGCCGAGGGCTGGCGATGGCCGGGGTGGCAATGATCGGAAGCGCCGGCGGCATTGCGGCGAGGCGGTGCATGAGGGCGCTGAAATCGCGCGACATCTGCTGCAAACCCGCCAACATCGCCCGGCCACCGGGGATGCAGCGCCAGACCCAGGACGGGCCGGCGATGGCGGCAATCAACGCGCACACGGCCTCGGCCAGGCGGAGCGCGGGATGCGGCTCGCCGGGTTGCAGCTCAGGGGATGTGGTCGCGTTGTTCATGATGCGTTCTTAGCGCGACGCGGCGCGCGGGTCAAGGATATTTTTCTACAAGACGCGAAAAAAAGATAGATTCGGCGTTTAATCAGCTTTTAATCTTGTGTGTGGGACGAAAGCAGGCAGCGATTATCGCGGATCGAAGGCGATCCGCCACGGGTGCCGCCGCGCCCGCCGCCGCACCGGTGTTCATGCGCTCCAGATTTGAATCCACGCTGTATTTTTGGAACGAAGCGCTGCCTTCTCCTTCTGGCCCCGTCTGGCAAAACCCGCGGCAAACCCCTAGGCTGACCCCACACGCCCAGGAGGAAACCATGGTCATCTTGCAGGTCAACTACACCTACACCGGCATCTCCCGCGCCGACTGGGAAAAGCGCTACACCGACGAGGTTGCCACCAAGTTCCTCTCCGTCGATGGCCTGGCCTGGAAAATCTGGCTCGATGCCCCCGATGAGCCTCGTGTCGGCGGCCTTTATCTCTTCGAGACCATGGTCCAGGCCCAGGCCTATCTCGATGGCCCCATTGTCGCCCGCCTCAAATCCAACCCGGCGATCGAGAACCTTGAAACCCGCCTGTTCAACGTCCGCGAACGGATGAGCGCCATCACCAACGCCCCGGTCCCCGGCCTCACCCTCGCCGCGGCGGCGGAGTAGTCCGATGGCGACCGGTCTGCGCAAGGGTCTGGCCACCTATGGCGACGCGGGGTTCTCGCTGTTCCTCCGCCGCGCCTTCATCAAGGCCATGGGATACGGCGACGAAGCGCTGGACCGGCCGATCATCGGGATCACCGACACCTATTCCGACTTCAACCCCTGTCACGGCAATGTCCCGGACCTGATCAACGCGATCAAGCGCGGCGTCATGCTGGCCGGCGGGATGCCGATGGTGTTCCCCACCATCTCTATCCATGAAAGCTTCTCTCACCCCACCTCGATGTTCCTGCGCAATCTGATGGCGCTCGACACCGAGGAAATGGTCCGCGCCCAGCCGATGGACGCGGTGGTTCTGGTCGGCGGTTGCGACAAGACCCTGCCGGCCCAGCTCATGGGCGCCGCCTCGGCCGACATCCCCGCCATCGTCGTCCCCACCGGGCCGATGCTGGTCGGCCACTACAAGGGCGAAGTCCTCGGCGCCTGCACCGATTGCCGCCGCATGTGGGCGAAATACCGCGCCGGCGAAATCGACGCTGACGACATCGACGCCCTGACCGACCGCCTCGCCCCCACCAAGGGCACCTGCATGGTGATGGGCACGGCATCCACCGTCTCGACCATGGTCGAAGCGCTCGGCATGTGCCTCCCAGGCGGCGGCTCCGTCCCCGCCACCCATGCCGATCGAATCCGCGTCGCCGAAGCCTCCGGCGCCGCCGCGGTCAAACTCGCCCGGGAAGGCACCCGCCCGCGCGACATCATGACCGAGGCCGCCTTCCGCAACGCCTTCACAGTGCTCCAGGCCATCGGCGGCTCGACCAACGCGGTCATCCATTTCACCGCCGTCGCCGGCCGGCTTGGTATCAATATCGACCTCGAAGGCTTCGACCGCCTGGGCCTGGACGTACCCGTCCTCGTCGATCTCAAGCCCTCCGGCGATCACTACATGGAGCATTTCCACTGGGCCGGCGGCGTCCCCCGCCTGCTCAAGGAACTCGCCCCCCTGCTCGACACCACCTGCGCCACCGTGGATGGCGGCACGATCGCCGACCGCATTGCCGGCGCCGAGATGGTGCCCGGCCAGACCGTGATCCGGTCCCGCGAAAACCCCATCGCCACCGGCGGCGGCCTCGCCGTGCTGGGTGGGAACCTGGCCCCCGGGAGCGCGCTCCTGAAACGCTCCGCCGCCACCGAACGCCTGATGCAGCACGAAGGCCGCGCCGTGGTGTTCGACGGGCTGGAGGACATGACCAATCGCCTCGATGACCCCGACCTCGACGTAACTGCCGATGACGTGCTCGTCCTCCGCAACGCCGGCCCGAAAGGCGCGCCGGGGATGCCGGAGGCCGGCTATATCCCGATCCCCAAGAAACTCGCCCGGGCGGGGGTGAAGGACATGGTGCGCATTTCCGACGCCCGCATGTCCGGCACCGCCTTCGGCACCATCGTGCTGCACATCACCCCCGAGGCCGCCGATGGCGGGCCGCTCGGCCTGGTGCGCAACGGCGATCGCATCCGCCTCGACGCCGAGGGGCGGCGGATCGACCTGCTGGTCGATGACGCCGAACTCGCCGCCCGCCGCGCCGCCTGGGTGCCACCGCCGCCGCATCCCGGGTCGGACCGGGGGTACCTGCGCCTTTATATCGAGCAGGTCACCCAGGCGGACCAGGGCTGCGACTTCGCCTTCTGCATCCCGCCTTCCGCCTCAGACGGCTGATTCGGTATGCGCCTCGATGCGGTAGCCATCGGGGTCGATGATGAAGGCGGCGAAATAGCTGTCGCCATACTGCGTCCGTAGCCCCGGCGGCCCGTTATCGGCCCCGCCGGCGACGAGCGCCGCCGCGTGGAACGCCGCGACGGACGCCCGGGTGGGCGCGACCAGCGAGATATGCAGGCCGGACTCCGGATCGGCGGGGACCGGCGTCTTGGTCGCGTTCAGCCAGAATTCCGGTGCTGCGTCGCCGTAACCGGCATAGCCGTCGCCTTCATAGATGCAGCGATAGCCGAGCGGCGCGAACACCGCGTCGTAGAAGCGCCGCGCGGCCACGAGGTCGCGGACGCCGATGGAGATGTGATCGAGCATTTTGCCCTCCGGATGATGTAACCATATAAACGGTTATATATCACCCGCGTGTTGTCAACCCCGGAGTCGGTTAGTAGGCTTCGGCATGGACCCTGCCCCCACGCCGCTCAGCCTCGGCTTGCCCACCGATGATCTCTGCCTCGCTTTCGTGAACACCCGCTACTGGCGTGGCTCCCCGCGCCCGACGGAGGAGTTGACCGCGATCGACGACGTCGCCGCCTGGATGGGGACTGCCCTGCCGGACAGCGCCCCCGCGATCGCGCGATCGGTGGCCCATTGGAATGCGGCCGAGGACGACAAGACGACCGCCTTCGCCGCCGCGCTCGGCCTGCGGGAAATCATCTATCGCGCCATGCGAACCGCCGCGGAGGGGCATATGCCCGACCTCAGCGGCCTCAACCTCGCTTTGCGCCAGGCCGCCACCCGGCAGACGCTGGAATTGCGCGATGGAAAAATCGGCTGGACGGTGCCGCCGCCCGATACGTCATCGGTGGCCTCGCTGCTCTCGCCCGTCCTGTGGTCGGCCGCGGATCTGCTGACCGGCGCGCGCCGCGGACGACTCAGGGTCTGCGCCAACCCCGTCTGCGGCTACTTGTTCATCGACGACAGCAAATCAGCCAATCGCCGCTGGTGCACGATGTCCGCCTGCGGGAACCGCGCCAAGGCGCATCGCCACTATCTGAAGACCAAAGCCGAACGCAAATCGGCCTGAACGCGGCCTACTGGTGGGTG
>CAIWAJ010000699.1:0-6811 GCA_903910565.1 uncultured Rhodospirillales bacterium | reverse complement strand
TTCACGCCGCCGATGCGGTTGGCGAGGTAGTGGTAGCCGGCCGCCTTCACCGCATCGGGCTCGCCGGAGAGGCCGAGCTTGTCGACGCCGGCGAGGAATTTCTCGTGGTGCTGGGCGCGAAACAGGCGGAAGGCGAACTCCCCGGCATCGGCCGCGCTGCGGCGCGTTACCACCGTCAGCAGCAGGCCGGCGAAGAAGCGGTGATACAGCGTCGCCACCGCGCGCCAGCCGGGTAGATCGGGGTTCATCAGCACATCTCCAGACAAAGAAAAACCCGCCATGCACGGGGCATGGCGGGTTTGCACGCATTGCTGCGGTAGCGATCAGCGCGAGTAGAACTCGACCACCAGGTTCGGTTCCATCGTCACCGGGTACGGCACGTCGCTCAGCTTCGGGGCGCGCGCGAAGCGGCCTTTCATGGCGCGGTGATCGACTTCCAGATAATCGGGCACGTCACGCTCGGCGCTTTGCGAGGCATCGAGCACCACCGCGAGCTGTTTCGAGCGCTCTTTGACCTCGATGATGTCGTTGTCGCGCACCTGGTAGGACGGGATGTTGACGCGCTTGCCGTTCACCAGGATGTGGCCATGGTTGACGAACTGGCGCGAGGCGAAGGGGGTGATGGCGAACTTCATGCGGTAGATCACCGCATCCAGCCGGCGCTCGAGCAGTTCGATCAGGTTCTCCGAGGTGTCGCCCTTGCGGCGCACGGCCTCGTCATAATACTTGCGGAACGCCTTCTCGCTGATGTTGCCGTAGTAGCCCTTGAGCTTCTGCTTGGCCATCAGCTGGATGCCGAAGTCGGTCGGCTTCTGCTTGCGGCGCTGGCCGTGCTGGCCAGGGCCGTAGTCGCGCTTGGCGATCGGGGACTTCGGACGGCCCCAGAGGTTTACGCCGAGGCGGCGATTGATTTTGTACTTGCTTTCGGCGCGCTTGGTCATGCGCGGTATCCTTCTTCGTCGTGCGCCACCGCCCGCGGTTCGCCGCGTGGCTGGAGGACGCTTGTTGCACCGGTAGTCCCGATGCCGCCGCCCCTGAGGCAAACGGCAAAAGGCGGGCGCAGGCCCCGAAGGCCCGTCCACGTTCCCGGCAATGAGGGGCGTATAGGGACGGGCCCCGGGGTTGTCAAACCGGCGGGCAGGTTCTAGCCAGCTTAGCCATGATCAAGCGCAGCGACATCCTCATGCTCGGGCTCTCCGCCGGTGTCACCGGTGGGCTGGTGGGCGGCATGATGCTCGGCATCGGCATGAACCTCATCATCGCCGGCGCCAATATCGGCTGGCTCCTGCTGCTGCCCGGCGCGCCGGCAAGCGGCATGGCCGGGTGGGTGTTGGCGAGACGGCTGGCCCGCCAAGCGGAAGAGACCTAGTCTCCCCGCACCGCGGGCCGCGCGCCTGCCTGTCATCGCGAGGACGCCCGCCATGCACATCCCCCCCTATCCCCTGCCGCGTGGCGCCACCGCCCGCCTCGCCTGGGCGCTGCTGGCCGCCACGCTGATCGCCGCCCCCGCCCTTGCGCAGCCGACAATCCCACCCGGCCCGCGCCCCTGGAAGCCGATTCCCCCGCCCGCCGGCGCGATCGATATCCGCGCCCACGGCGCCGCCTGCGACGGCATCAAGGACGATGCGCCGGCGATCACCGCCGCACTGAAGGCGGCGGCCGGCAAGCCGGGCGCCACTGTGCTGTTCCCGCCCAGCGCCAAGCCCTGCCTGCTGAAAACCGCCCTATCCCTACCCGAAGGCGTCACGCTGCTGGCAGAGCCGGGAACCGTGACACTCAAGGCCGCCCCCGGCAACGCGGCGCGCCCGGTCCTTCTCTCGCTGGCCAGCCACAGCAAACTGATCGGCCTGTCCTTCGATGGCGGCGGCGCCGACAACGCCAACACCAACCCCGTGATCATCGGCTACCACGCCACCGACATCACGCTCGACCATATCGCCCTCCGCCACACCCGCGGTATCGGCCTGCTGTTTTCTTCCAGCATCGCCCGCGTGGCCGTGCATGACAGCACCTTCGAGGACCTCGGCAACCATTGGAAACAGACCCACCTCGCCAAGGATCGCATCCAGGGCGTGGTGTTCTGCTGCGGCGATGGCAACACCGACAATTCAGCCGAGCACAACCACTTCGCCGACATCGGGCTCGACGCGCTGCAATTCTCCAACCAGACCGGCGCGATCGCCCGTTTCAATCGCTTCACCCTGGAAAACGGCGAACGCGCGGCGGTGCCGGCGCCGGATTATCCCGCGGCGATGTATCTCGTCCTCGACACAAGGCTGACCATCGCCGACAACCGCGTGGAGGGCGCCCAAGGCAACTGCATCGACGCCCCCGGCATCGCCGACGCGGAAATCCTGCGCAACACCGTCACCGGCTGCGGCCAGGCCGGTATCGGCCTGTTCGACAGCCCAGCCGACGGGCACCCCCGCGTCTCCAGCCACAATGTGCTGATCGAGGGCAATGAGATCACCAACAACGTCCATTGGGCGGCGTCGGTCTTCAAGGGCGGAATCTCGCTCTCGGGCGCGGCCAGCAACGTGCGCCTCAAGGCCAATCGCATCACCGACACCCAGGCCCGCAAGACCCAGCAATTCGCCGTTTTCGGCCGGCCAGGGAATGCCGTCAGCGCCCTCGCGGTCGAGCCATCCAACAAGCTCGATGGCAACGCCGCCGGCGTCTACTCCGGCCTGCCGGCCCCGAAGCCCAACTGATCAGGCAAACGCCAGCATCACCACCCCCGTGCAGATCAGCGCAATCGCGCCGATCTGCTGCGCCCCCAGCGCCTCGCCAAACATGAAGTGCCCGATCAACGCAACCGCGATGTAACTCGCCGCCGTGCAGGGCAGCGCCACCGAGACGGGGATGCGGCGCAGTGCCACCATGTACATCAGCGAGGCCCCGCCATAGAGCACCAGCCCGATGATGGAGTGGACGTGGAACAGCTGTGCCACGAAATCCGCCGCCCCCGCGCCCGACTTCAGCAGCATCTGCCCGAAAATCGCGGTCACGATAGCCGCGCCCAGCAGGCCCCAGTAAAGCGTCATGCGGCGTCCGATTCGAATTGGGTTTGCGCACTGCGGGCGATCAGCCGCACCGTGCCCTGCGGCTTGCCATTGGCGGAGAGAAAGGTGCGACCGATATACTCGCCCATCACCCCCAGGATCATCGACTGCACGCCCGAGACCAGCAGCACCACCGTCATCGTCGAGGCCCAGCCCGACGGCGTGCCCGAGCCGAAAAGCGCCCCGATCGTCCCCAGCACCGCCATTCCGGCCCCCGCCATCATCGCCAGCCGCAGCGGCGCCAGCGAGAACGAGGTCGCGAGGTTCAGCCACAGCCGCACCAGCCGCCTCAGCGTGTAGTTGGAGCGCCCCTCCGCCCGCGGCAAATGCCGCACCTCGATGCTGTCGATCTTCTGGGTGATCTGCATCACCAGCCCGTCGATATACGGGTAAGGCCCGCGATACCGCGTCACATTGCGCACCACGGCGGCCGACATGCAGCGGAACGAGGAGAGATACAGCCCCTTCGGCTTGTCGAGCAGCCAATCCGCCACCTGGTTGGCGAACCGGCTGCCGAGGTTGCGCCACATCGCGTGCTTCTTCTCGGCATAGCGGGTGTAGACGACATCCCATCCACCGAGCCGCGCATGGTCGTACAGCCGGGTAACCTCCTCCGGCGGGTTCTGCAAATCATCGTCCATGGTGATCACATAGCGCCCGCGCACATGGCGCAGCCCGGTCATGACCGCGTTGTGCTCGCCGTAATTGCGCATGTGTTCGATGTAGACCACCCGAATCGCCGCCGTGCGCACGATCTCACGGCACACCTCGGCTGAATTGTCGGGGCTGCCGTCATTCACCAGCACCACCTCCATCCCCCCATCCGGCCGCAGCGCCGAGAGCGCACTCACCAGCGCCCCCACGGTCGCGGCGCCGCGATACACGGGGACGACGATCGAAAGCCCGAGCGTGGGCGCGGGCGTGGCAGCGGCGAGCGACATATCGGCATCCTCAGTCATGGTGCGTCCGGCCTGATCCCCGTCACCAGCAACGAGCCGCCGAACGGCAGCGCGGGGAGATGGCGTTCAAGCGCGGTGATGCCATGCAATGTGGCGTCGAGCCATGGCGAAAACGCGGTCACGTCGGACGCAGCCTCGCCATGATTGGCCAACACCTTGCGTTGCAGCAGCATCAGGGGGAACAGCAGGCTGTTCCAATACCGCGTCCGCACCGCCACGAACCCCGCCGCCCCCAGCACCCCCCGCGCACCCGCCGCCGTGAAGCGCCGCGCATTATGCACCCGCCGATCATGCGCCGAGAGCAGCCACTGATAGGCCGGCAAATTCAGCACCACCCGCCCCCCCGGCCGCAGCACGCGCCAGACCTCCGCCAGCGCCACCCCCGGCTCCACCGCCGCATGGCACAACACATCCGCACTCACCACCGCGGCGAAACTGCCCTCGGCGTAGGGCATCGCATTCACGCTGCCCCGCACGATCCGCGCGCCGGATTTCGCGGCCGCCAGCGGCGCCGCCAGGGCCGAAAACTCCAGCCCATGCCGCTCCGCCCCGGCCAGAAGCGCCAGCAGCCCGCCCGTGCCGCAGCCGGCATCCAGGATCGGCCCGTCAGTGCCCTCCAGCAGCGCCACCAGCCGCGCATGCAGCGCGCGATACCACCACATCCGCCCCTCTGCGGCGTCCATCAGCGCGTATTCGGCGGCCTCCATGGACCCGCCAGTCGCCCCTCAGCCCCGCGCCAACGTCGTGTCCCGCACCCCCTGCGCCACCTGCTTGATCCGGTCATTCGCCTCCCGCCGCCGCGCGATCTCCTCCGCCGACAGCGCCGCGAGGTTGAGGTAATGCACGTGCCATTCCGGCGAGACGTTCCATTTCAACGGGTTCTGCACCGTCGTCCGCGGCCCCGGCGCCGTCTCCAGCACCTTCAACGCCAGCTCCAGCGTGGCATTCTGCGACGCCACGTCATACGGCCGCCCCGCCGCATTCCCCAGCGGGAAGTCGCTGAACAAAAACCGCGGCACCCCGCATTGCTCCACGATATCCTTCGCCGCCCCCATCACGACAGTCGGAACCCCATTCGCCTCCAAATGCCGCGCCATCAGGCTCATCGACTGGTGGCACACCGGGCAATTCGCCACCAGAATTGCCGCATCCGCCCCATCCGCCCGCACCCGCGCCAACACCTCCGGCGCGTCGACCTCCATCGTGTGCCGCTGGCTGCGATTGGTCGGCACCCCATGGAACCGCGCCGTCAACCCGCCAATCCGCCCCGCCGCCACCGCCCGCCGCAGCGCCGGCAGCGGAAACCAGCAATTGCTGTCATCGCTCAGATGCAGCCGATCCACCCCGACATGCGACACCCGCAAATCGTGATCGACAGCCGTATCCCCCGAATAAACATCATAAAACTTCGCCGCCGCGTTATACGCCGAGCGCGAATCCTGCGCCCCCTTGTCCGGCTGATACCGCGCCGCCGTCGTCAGCAGCGCCACCCGGCTCTCCGCCAGCGGCTTGGCCAACGTCGTGAACGGCACCTCAGCGAACTGCGCATAGCGATACGGATTGCCATACCCCAGCGCCAGGTACCACGCCCGCGTCCGGTCGATATAGCGGATCGGCATGTCATATTCCGGCGCGAAACCGAAATCGTCCTTGATCGGGCTGTCCATCGTCGCTGCCTCGCGGTGAAACTGCCGAACTGTACCCCCAGGCGCCCGGAGGCCACAAGAAAGGAAGCAAGCGCTTCTTTTTTGAAAAAAAGAAGCAAAAAACTTTTATCCGTTTGCCAAGGCGCCTCCCCCGGCGCCCCCACTCCAAACGAACAGAAAGTTTTTTTGGTTCTTTTTGTTCACAAAAAGAACACCTTCCGTCCCCAAACACATGCCCGCCATTCCCAAAAAGCACCCGCCCCACCACGCCCCGGTCACAATCCCCCATGCATGATCCCCACCGCGACCGCATGCTGGAACCAAGATGTCCGCCACCATAGCCCTCCCCGCCCGCCGCCTGCTGCGCGAATCCGGCGCCGACACCATCCGCGGCATCGTCCTCATCACCATCTGCTACCTGTTGATGACCTTCAGCGACGTCACCGTGAAATACGCCCTCCCGATGACCGGCCTCACCGCCGCCATCCTCTTCCGCGGCCTCTTCGGCGCCGCCACCGTGCTGGCCATCACCGCGCGGGACGGCCGAACCGGCCTCGCCCGCCTCCGCCCCGTCCGCACCGGACTCGTCGTCTTCCGCAGCCTCCTGCAAGCCGTCGTCGGCATCACCTGGTTCGCCGCCTGGCAATCCATGGCCCTCGCCGACAGCTACGCCGTCGGCTTCACCACCCCCCTCATCGCCACCGTCGCCGCCGTCCTCATCCTGCGCGAACGGCTCGACTGGCCGCGCATCCTCGCCACATCCGCCGGCTTCATCGGCGTCATCATCATGCTCCGGCCCGACGGCAATCTCTGGAACCCGGCGATGCCCATGCTGCTCACCGGCGTCGTCGCCTCCGCCTTCGCCCGCCTGCTCACCCGCACCCTCTCCACCACCGAAACCCCCGAGTGCCTCGCCTTCTCCCTCCTCCTGATGCACCTCCCCGTCGCGCTCGCCATGCTCTGGTTCATCCCCCTCCACGCCATCCCCCTCGCCGGCACCCTCGCCCTCATCGCCCTCGGCCTGCTCTCCGGCATCTCGCAGATGATCAACGCCCGCGCCTACGCCCTCGCCCCCGTCTCCGCCCTCGGCCCGTTCGACTATTCCTCCATGCTCTGGGCCGTCGCCCTGGGCTGGCTCTGCTTC
>CAIWAJ010000698.1:0-3571 GCA_903910565.1 uncultured Rhodospirillales bacterium | reverse complement strand
TGGTCGGGCGGGCGCATCGCGAGGTCGCGCGGCATTTGCGCGGGCCGGTGCTGGCCTTCGACGTGTTCCACATCATCCGCGACTACGCCGCCACCCTCGCCGACGCCGCCTCGCCGCATGCCGCCCGCCTGCCGGGCCTGCTCGACGCCGCCGCATCGCTGGAGACCGCCGCCGGCGGCGAGCGCAGCGTATTTGGCCATAATGATTTGCTGGCCGGGAATTTCATCGATGACGGGGCGCGGCTGTGGCTGATCGACTGGGACTATGCCGGCTTCGGCACGCCCTTGTTCGATCTCGGCGGCCTCGCGGCCAATAACGGCTTCACCGGGGAGGAGGAAGTGGCGATGCTGACCTCCTACTTCGGCGCGGTGCCCGACAAGCCCCGGCTGCGGCGCTTCGCGGCGGTGAAATGCGCCGCCCTGCTGCGCGAGACACTATGGAGCATGGTCTCCGAAGCCCATTCCGCGATCGATTTCGACTATGCGGCCTATACGGCGGACAATCTCGCGCGCTTCGAAGCGGCCTGGGCGCGGTTCATAACCTTGTCCGTTTGATACTTAAAATGGTCTTCCAGAGGCAGCGACAGGATAGAGGGACTGTTCTTTTTGTGAACAAAAAGAACCAAAAATACTTTTCATTCCGTTCCATGCCGTTGGCGTACACCTCTCGGATAGGTGGGTGCGGTACACACCAAGCGGATAAAAGTTTTTTGCTCCTTTTTTTCCAAAAAAGGAGTGCTTCCTGCCACTTGCCTTGCCTTTCCTTAGCTTTTCGGGCTTTCACGTCGATGGAACAAAGGAGCGCGTGAGATGACGGATCTGCCGGGATCGGCCGATGTGGTCGTGGTGGGTGGCGGCATTGTCGGCTGCTCGGTGGCCTATCACCTCGCGCGCCGCGGCGTCGGCGTGGTGTTGCTGGAGCGGGACCGCTTCACCTCCGGTTCCACCTGGCATGCGGCGGGGCTGGTGGGGCAGTTGCGCACCTCGGCCAATATCACCCGCCTGCTGGGTTATTCGGTCGAGCTTTACGGGCGGCTGGAGGCCGAGACCGGGCAGGCCACGGGGTGGAAGCGCAATGGCGGGCTGCGGCTGGCCTGCAATGCGGATCGATGGATCGAAGTGCGACGCCAGGCGACCACGGCGCGCAGCTTCGGGTTGGAGATGCATTTGCTGTCGCCCGCCGAGGCGCGCGATCTCTGGCCGATCATGACGGTGGACGACCTGGTTGGCGCCGCCTTCCTGCCGACCGATGGGCAGGCCAACCCGACCGACATCACCGCCGCCCTGGTGAAAGGCGCGCGGATGGCGGGTGCGGCGCTGATCGAGCAGGCGGGCGTCGATGAGGTTCTCGTCGAGGGGGGGCGCGTCACCGGCGTGCGGGTCGGCGAACGGCGGATCGCCGCCAGGCGCGTGGTGTTGTGCTGCGGGTTGTGGACGGCGGAACTCGCGCGCCGCGTCGGCGTATGTGTGCCGCTGGCGCCGATGCACCACCAATACGTCATCACCGACCGTATCCCGGGGGTGACGCCTGATTTGCCGACGCTGCGCGATCCCGATCGGCTGACCTATTACAAGGAGGAGGTCGGCGGGCTGGTGATGGGCGGCTATGAGCCCAACCCGATCCCGTGGGATGGCGTGCCCTCGCGCGCGCATGGCGCCTTCCAGCTGCATGACGACGACTGGGGGCATTTCGAGCCGATCATGGCGCTCGCCGCCGGACGCGTGCCGGCGCTGGCGGAGGCCGGGATCAAGCGGATGATCAACGGGGTGGAGAGTTTTACCCCTGACGGCAACTGGATGATCGGCGAGGCGCCCGAGCTGCGCGGCCTGTTCGTCGGCGCCGGGTTCAACGCTTTCGGCATCGCCTCGGCCGGCGGCGCGGGGATGGCGCTGGCGGAATGGGTGGCGGATGGGCAGCCACCCTATGACCTCTGGCCGGTCGATCTGCGCCGCTTCGGCCGCAACCACCGGGACGCTGGCTGGGTGCGCACGCGGACCATGGAGGCCTACCGCAAGCACTACACCATCGCCTGGCCCAGCGAGGAGTATACTTCGGGCCGCCCGCTCCGCCGCTCGCCGCTGTATGACCGGCTGGCGGCGCGGGGTGCCTGCTTCGGCGAGAAGCTGGGCTGGGAGCGGCCGAATTTCTTTGCCGACATCGCGGCCGGGGAAGCGGCGGAAGACCGATATTCCTTCATCCGGCCGGGCTGGCACGACCAGGTGGCGCGCGAGCACCGCGCCTGCCGTGAGGCGGCCGCGCTGTTCGACCAGACCAGCTTCGCCAAGGCGGAACTGGTGGGGCCGGGCGCCGAGGCCGCCCTCTCCTGGATCGCCGCGAATGACGTGGCGAAACCGCCGGGCCGGGTGATCTACACCCAGATGCTCAACGCCAAGGGCGGCATCGAATGCGACCTCACGGTGACCCGCCTCGCCGCGGAGCGCTACTACATCGTCACCGGCACAGGTTTCGGCACCCATGATTTCGACTGGATGCGCCGCAATATCCCTGCCGGCTGCGACGCCCAGCTGGTGGATGTCACCTCCGGCACCGCCGTGCTGGCGCTGATGGGGCCGCGGGCGCGGGATATTTTGGCCGCCGTCACCACGGACGATGTTTCCAACGCGGCCTTCCCCTTCGCCGCCGCCCGCGAAATCGCCATCGCCGGCGCGCCGGTGTTGGCGCTGCGCGTCACCTATGTCGGCGAACTCGGCTGGGAGCTGCACATCCCCACGGAATTCGCCTGCGCCGTCTATGACGCCTTGGCCGAAGCCGGCCGCCCGCTGGGCATGGTCGATGGCGGCTACCGGGCGATCGAGACGCTGCGGCTGGAAAAGGGTTATCGCGCCTGGGGCTCCGATATCGGGCCGGACCATTCGCCTGGCATGGCCGGGCTGGGCTGGGCGGTGAAGCTGAAATCGGGCCTGCCGTTCCTCGGCCGCGCCGCCCTGGAAACCGCCCCCCCCTGCCCCGCCTGCTCGCCGGCTTCGTGGTGCGCGCCCCCGGCGCCGTGCTGCTCGGCCGCGAGACGATCTATCGCGATGGCGAGCAGGTCGGCTGGCTCACCTCAGGCGGCTATGGCCACACGCTGGGTGCGGCGATCGGCTACGGCTACGTCCGCCGGCCCGCAGGGCTCGATGCCGAATGGGTGACGACGGGCAGTTATGAGCTTGATATCGCTGGGGAGCGGGTGCTGGCGGAGGTCGGGTTGGCGCCGTTTTATGATCCGCAGAACCGGCGTATCAGGGGGTAGGACAGCGGTTCTTTTTTGAAAAAAAGAACCAAAAAACTTTTATCCGTTTGCTGGGCACCCTCTCGGGAGGGGACGCAGCCAAACGGATGAAAAGTTTTTGCTTCTTTTTTCAAAAAGAAGCGCTTCCTTCCTTACACCCGATTTGCGGTATAACGGCGCCATGCTCAAACGCTTCTTCGCCTATTACCGCCCTCATCGCGGCCTGTTCATGCTCGATTTCTCCTGCGCGGTGATCTCCGGCGTGCTGGAACTCGGCTTCCCCATGGCCGTCAGCGTCTTTGTCGACCGGCTGCTGCCGAGCCATGACTGGGGGCTGGTGGT
>CAIWAJ010000697.1:0-4028 GCA_903910565.1 uncultured Rhodospirillales bacterium | reverse complement strand
GCCGGATCGATGCCGGGCATGGCGAAATCGCGCGAATCATAGACCATGGCGCGCGGCGCGTAGCGATCGCAGAAGCGCACCACCCGCTCCATCAGCGGTCGCGAGGGGTCCTCGCCGACGATGAGGATCAGCGGCGTGGTTTCGTCCACCGCCTCGAACGGCCCGTGGAAGAATTCGGCCGCCTCCAGCGCGGTCGAGTGCAGCCGCAGCATCTCCATCACGATGCAGACGCCGAACACGTAGGCGGTGGTGAAACCGGGGCCGGAGGCGATGTTGTAAATCACCTTGTCGGCGACGATGCGCGCCGCGTCGGCCTGGCCCCTCGCATCCGAGGCGGCGGCGGCATCGGCGAGCGCCACCGGGAGCGCCTTCAGCGACGCCATCAGCGGCGCCGCCAGCGCCCAGCCATCCTTGGCCGCCATCACGCCGGCGACCAGCGCCTGCATCACCATGAACAGCGCCGGGAAGCTCTCGGAGGTCTCGCCCACCGCGAAGACGTGTTGCGCAAGACCGGCCAGCGGCTTGTCGGCGCGCTGGGTGAAGGCGACCGTGCGGCAGGGTTTGGCGCGCAGCCACTCGCCGGCGGCCACGGTCTCCTTGGTGGTGCCGGATTTGCTGGCGATCAGCACGAGGGTGCGGGCATCGAGGCGGGCGGGGTCCTGCGTCATCAGTTCGGCGGGGAACCAGCGGCGGACGTCGAGGCTCGGGCTTTCGCGTTCGGCCCAGTACTGGATGCCGAGCATGGCGCGGTTGGCGGAGCCGGCGGCGACCATGACGATGCGATCGATCTCGGGGGCGAGTTGGCGGCCGAGCGCGTGGGCCTCGTCCAGCAGAGCGACGGCGGTGGCGAGGCCGTCGATCATCGCCTGTCGATCCAGTGCCGCGGCCATGGGCCCTCCGGGGGTTGCTGGAATTGGTATATACCAATCGACATTCCAGGCAAGACATCATGGGGGCTGGACAAATCGGCGGCTTCGCGGCCCGCTATCGGGAGGACAGAGGAGTGACTCGCATGGCGCCGCCGATGGTGAGGATCAAGCCGGATCAGGAATTGCCGCATCGCACCTCGGTGGTGGTGATCGGCGGCGGGATTATCGGCTCGTCCACCGCGCTGTTCCTCGCGGAGAAGGGCATTCCGGTGGTGCTGTGCGAGAAGGGGCAGATCGGCGCCGAGCAGTCCGGCCGCAATTGGGGCTGGACGCGGGTGATGGGGCGCGATGTGCGGGAGATCCCGCTGGGCATGGAGAGCCTCAAGCTGTGGCGGCGGATGAACGGCATGGTCGGCGCCGAGACCGGGTTTCGCCAGACCGGCATCGTCTATCTCTGCCAGACCCAGGCCGATGTCGACCGCCATCTCGCCTGGCTGGAAAAGGCGCGGCCCTACCAGGTGGACAGCCGGATGCTGACGCCGGACCAGGTGGACGCGGTGCTGCCGGGGAGTTCGCGGCGCTGGGCGGGCGGGCTGCATACGCCCTCGGACGGACGGGGCGAGCCGCAGATGGCGGCGCCGGCGATCGCCACCGCGGCGCAGAAACTGGGGGCCAAGGTGTACACGGACTGCGCGGTGCGCGGGCTGGAGACCAAGGCAGGGCGGGTTGCGGGGGTGGTGACGGAGCGCGGCTCGATCGCGTGCGATAGTGTGGTGCTGGCCGGGGGGGCCTGGTCTCGCCTGTTCGCGGGGAATCTCGGCACCCATGTGCCGGCGCTCAACATGCTGGGCTCGGTGATGCGGACCAACCCGATCGATGGCGGACCGGAGGTGGCGGCGAGCGGCGCGGGGTTCGCGTTCCGCAAGCGGCTGGATGGCGGCTACAACGTCTCGATGCGCAATTCCTCGATCGGGGATATCACGCCGGATAGTTTCAAGCTGTTCTTCCAGTTCGCGCCGCATTTATGGACCAGCCGCAAGGAGATGAACCTGCGGTTTGGGGCACGCTTTTTCGAGGAGCTGATGCGCCCGACGCGCTGGGGGTTGGACCAGAAGACGGTGTTCGAGCGCATCCGCACCCTTGACCCCAAGCCGAACGCCGCCGCCCAGCGCGAGGCGCGGGACCTGTTCGCGAAGACCTTCCCGGCGGTGGCGGCGATGACGATCGCGGAGACCTGGGGCGGGCTGATCGACGTGACGCCGGATGTGATCCCGATCATTTCCGCGGTGGACGCGCTACCGGGCTTCCATCTCGCCACCGGGTTCTCCGGGCATGGATTCGGCATCGGGCCGGGGGCGGGGAAGCTGATGGCCGATCTGGTGGCGGGCGACACGCGGGCGGTGGACCCGGCGCCATACCGGCATTCGCGCTTCCTGGATGGCACGTGGCGGCAGGACCGGCAGATGGCTATGCTGTAGGGGGGGGTGGTCATGATCAGTCATCGCGTCATCGAGGCCAATGGGATCCGCATCCGCATCGCCGAGGCCGGCAGCGGGCCGGTGGTGCTGCTGTGCCATGGCTTCCCGGAATCCTGGTATTCCTGGCGGCATCAGATCCGCGCTTTGGCCGAGGCCGGCTACCATGCCGTGGCGCCGGATATGCGGGGCTATGGCGGTACCGATGCGCCGGCCGCGATCGACCAGTACACCATGAACCATCTGGTCGGCGATATGATCGGGGTGCTCGATGCGCTTGGCGCCACGCGCGCCGCCATCGCCGGGCATGACTGGGGGGCGCCGGTGGCCTGGACCACCGCGCTGTGGCGGCCGGACCGGATTCGTGGCGTGGTCGGCCTTTCCGTGCCGTTTCGCCCGCGCGGGCCGGTGCGGCCGAGCAGCGTGATGCCGCAGAGCGCCACGGAGCATTTCTACCAGCTCTATTTTCAAATGCCGGGTGTAGCGGAGGCCGAGTTGGAGGCCGATCCGCGCCATAGCCTGCGCACCATCCTGCTCTCCGGCTTCGGCGATGACGCGGCGCCGGATGCCATCGCCATGGTGCCGCGTGATGGTGGCATCCTCACGCGGATGCACCCGCCGGCCGAATTGCCGGCATGGCTCACCGAGGCCGATCTCGACTATTTCGCCGCCGAGTTCGCCCGCACCGGCTTCCGCGGCGGACTCAACTGGTACCGCAATATCGACCGCAACTGGGAGCTTTCCGCCCCCTTCGCCGGCGCGCTGGTGCAGGTTCCCGCGCTGTTCATGGCCGGGGATCGCGACCTCGTGGTGCGCTTCCCCGGCATGGACAAGTTGCTGCCCAATCTCGGCCGCTTCATCCCGCAACTGCGCGGGACGGTGATGCTGCCGGGCTGTAGCCACTGGACCCAGCAGGAACGCGCCGCCGAAGTGAACGCGGCGATGCTCGCGTTTCTGCAGGATCTGCCGGCCTGATCAGCCGAAGAAGGTCTCTTCCAGCGTGATGCCGGAATAGAAGGTCATCGCGCCGGGCAGGTTGGCGAAACCCTGCACGTCCTTGGTCATCGCGTAGCCCTGGGCGCGCCAGGCGAGGCCGACGAGGAAGCATTCGTCGAGCGACTGCTTGGTGAGGTCGGCGTAGATCGCCTTGCGCTTGGCGAAGTCGAACTCGGCGCGGCCCTTCTCGAACAGCGCATGGGTCTCGGGGGTGGGAATATTGACGCTGCGCGCGTTGTTCGGCGGCAGGCCGCCATCGAGCACGGTGGCGGCGCCATCGAAGTCGTTATTGTCGGTCGTGGTGCCCTGCACACAGAACTCGTACTGGCCGCGATTGCCGAGGTTGATGCGGGTCGCCCAGTCCGGGAGATTGAGGGTGACGTTGATGCCGATGGTGGCGAGGTTCTGCTGCACCACCTCGGCGGTGGATTTGTGCATGCCGTACTGCGCGGTGGAGAGCAGGGTGCAGGCGAAACCGTTGGGCACGCCGGCTTCCTTCAACAGGCCCTTGGCGCGGTCCGGATCGTAGGACCAGTGCTTCGCGGCGACGGCATCGTAGAACGGGGTGCCCTGGGCGATCGGCAGGCCCTGCAGCGGGTTGCCGCGGCCGAAGAAGGCGGCGTTGACGATTTCCTCGCGCTTGATGGCGAAGGCCACGGCCTGGCGCACCCGCTTGTCCTTGAAGGGG
>CAIWAJ010000696.1:0-1996 GCA_903910565.1 uncultured Rhodospirillales bacterium | reverse complement strand
GATTGCGCGGCCGCGTTCGGTGCGGGCAGCGCCGGAGCACCACCCGCCGGGCCGCCGGGATGCGCGACGATGGCCGGCCCCGGAGCCCCCGGCGCCCGGCCAGGTGCGGCCTGGGCGGCGGGCGGGCTCAAAGCCGGCGCCCCGGGACTGCCGGCGATCGCCGGGCCTGGTGCTGCCGGGCGCGGACCACCGCGAGCACCCACCACGCCGGGGCCGCTGAAATCGGCCGGCTTGCTGGTGGCGGCAATGGCGGGATGGCCGCTATTGGCCGTGGCCCGCAACCCCGGATTGGCCGCTGCCGCCTGGAAATGCTCGGCCTGGACCGGCGTCGGCGCCACATGCTGCTCGTGCTCGAACGTCACCTGCTGCCGGCTCGGCCGCAGCGCAACCCCGCCCGTGCCGCCGTTGAAACTCGTATGATTGACTGTGGTGTGGTTCACCACCGTCTGGTTGTAGACGTTGGTGACGTGGGTCGAACCGAAGTTGTTGACCGATCGGTTATAGGCGAAGGCCCCGTTGTTCCAGCGCCCGCCGTCATAGCCGTCGCCGCCATAGCCGTAGCCGTAGTTGATGCCGCCGTAGAAGCCGACATGCGGCCCCCAGTATGGCCGGTTCCACACATAGAACCCGGCGTTCCAGCCCCAGTATCCCGGCGTCCACAGCAAGCCGATTGAGGGCGGCCGCACCCAGGTGCCGGGCACCCAGTAATAGCCGTCATCGCCGTACAGCCAGTTGCCGGGCGTCCAGATATAGCCATCCCCCGGCATCGGCGGCTGGTCGTACTCCGGCAGCATCGGCGGCGCCAGCTCGACCGACAGGCCGACGCTGATCTGCGCGCGGGCTGCGAGCGGAAGCGCCAATGCGGTGCATCCGAGCAGGAGAGGCAGGAGGCGGTTGAGCACGCGCATGGCGGGTATTCCTTCTGAAGACGAGCCCGCGCGACCGCGGGAACGCGATCGATCGTCGGGGCCGGTGGCGAAGGCAGGCGATGGCCCGGATTGGCGCTGGCCGTGCATGGGGGTGATGCCACACGGCGCCGGGTGATCGCGTCTGCCAGCATCACCCTAGGCCTCCCGGCCGCGGCGGCGTCAGGATCGGAAACTACGCATCGCCTTCTGTCCCCCTGGCCGGCGAGCCGCATGTGAAGATTGCATGGATTGCTGCTTGGCGCGCTGCCCGCCTAGCCCGTAACATCGCCGCGATGCTGTCCCCGCAACCCCTCCCGTCTGACCCGCTCCAGGCCACCGCCCAGCTCCGCTCGGCGCTCATCAACCTCATCCAGGGGCCAACCTCCGGGGATGACGGCCCGATCCCGCGCGAGGCTGCGCTCGGCGCCTTCCGCCGCCATCTCGGCCGTATCCAGTCGCTGGTGCGCGACGCCTTCGAGCAGGGCAATCTCTCCGGCCTCAAGGCCGCCCGGCTGCTCGCCAGCCTGATGGATGGCATGCTCGGCGAGCTCTACACCTATGCCTGCGACACCAGCACCGCCAATGGCGGGCGGGTGCGCCTCGCCATGGCCGCCACCGGCGGCTACGGCCGCGGCGTGCTGGCCCCCTTCAGCGACATCGACCTGCTGTTCATCACCCATGAGGCCCCAACCCCGCCCGACCTCTGGGCGATCGAATTCATCCTCTATTTCCTGTGGGATCTCGGCCTCAAGGTCGGCCACGCCACCCGCTCGGTGCCGGATTGCCTGCGCGAGGCCAATGGCGACGCCACCATCCGCACCTCGCTGCTCGATGCCCGCCCTTTGGCCGGCGAGACGCCGCTGTTCGAGGATTTCCGCACCCGCTTCCGCGCCGCCTGCACCGAAGCCGGCGCCGCCCGCTACATCGCCGCCAAAAAGGCCGAGCGTGACGTGCGCCACCGCCGCTTCGGCGACAGCGCCTTCGTCGTCGAGCCCAACATCAAGGAAGGCCGCGGCGGGCTGCGGGACCTGCAAACCCTCTACTGGATGTCGCGCTACGTCTTCAGCACCAGCACCATGCTGGAACTC
>CAIWAJ010000695.1:0-5951 GCA_903910565.1 uncultured Rhodospirillales bacterium | reverse complement strand
GCGGGGCCGGCGGCGCAGCGCGAACCGCTGCGGGGCCGGGCGGCGGCCCGGCGCGACGCAGCGCGGGGAACCTGTCGAGCGCCACCAGCGCCCCGGCCGCCACATGCGCGCAGGAGGCTTGCCGGCACGTGCATGCCGCGGCGAACACTGTGCGCGCCCCAGCCGCCGATGGCCGCAACCGCGCGGCATGCCGCTGGCCGAGATGCTCCACGTCGATGGCGATCGTGCCACCCTGCATTGACGCCTCGACCCGCCCGAGCAGCACCAGGGAGCGCCCCTTGGTGAGGGTCTGCCGGTCAAACATGCGGCCAAGATCTTCGAGCGAGAACGGCGTCGTCATCGGCGCAATGGGAGCCTCGGGTTGCTATCGCTGCGCTCGAAATCGGGCCAACGTTCGGGTCAGGATCGACAAGTATAGCAGGGCACGGCCGCGCTGGTCGACTGGTAACGCCGGGCGCGCGGGGAATTCGCTGAAGAAGGAAGCAAGCGCTCCATTTTTGAAAAAAAGGAGCAAAAAACTTTTATCCACTTGCTGTGTACCGCTCCCACCTGTCCGCGGGGAGTACGCCAACGGCACGGATGGATCAGAAAGTTTTTTGGTTCTTTTTGTTCACAAAAAGAACACCCTTCCATCACCCTACAATCGAAGCCCGCCCATTCAACGCCTCGCGATCGAACCCGGCGATCCGCTTGTACGCCGCCGCCGTCCCCTCCAGCTCCTCCGTCGACAGCACCTCCTCGATCCGCCCGAACCCCCCTGGCGCCCGCTCCTCCACCAGCTGCATCACCTGCTCCGGCCCATTCCCCCGATTGGCCAGCACGATCCGCGCCGTCGCCGGCCGCCGCTCCGCCTCATACGCCGCCAGCGCCCCCGGCACGCAGCCCTGTGCCTTGATCTCCCGCGCCAGCACCCGCGCATCCAGAATCCCCTGGGACGCGCCGTTGGAGCCGATCGGATACATCGCATGCGCCGCATCCCCCAGCAGCGTCACCCGCCCGAAGCTCCATTGCGCCACCGGGTCCCGGTCCACCATCGGATACTCCCAGCACGCCGCCGCCCCGCGGATGATCCCCGGCACATCCAGCCAGTCGAACCGCCACTCCTCGAACCACGGCAGGAACTCCTCGAGCTTCCCCGCCCGGTTCCAGTCCTCCCGCTGCCAGGCCTCGCCCGGCGCGAATTTCCGCTCGGCGATCCAGTTGATCACCGCCTTGCCCTCGTCCGCCGCCGTCCGCGAAATCGGATAGCAGACGAATTTCTGGAACTCATGCCCGGCCATGATCATCGTTCGCCCGCCCAGGAACGGCACCCCCTCCGTCACCCCCCGCCACAGGATCGCCCCGTTCCACACCGGCTTGCCCTCGTCCGGGTAGAGCGAGGCGCGGACCGCCGAATGGATCCCATCCGCCGCGATCAGCAGCCCCCCCCGTGCCTCCCCCCGCGCCGCGCCGCTCCGCCGGTCGACGAACCGCGCCACCACGCCCTCCGCGTCCTGCGTCCACCCCGCCAGATGATGCCCCGTCACCACCGCATCCGCCCCCAGCCGCGCGCGCACCGCGTCGAGCAGGATCATCTGCAACGCCCCGCGATGGATCGAATATTGCGGCCAGCGATACCCCGCCGCCGCCCCGCGCGGCTCGCTCCAGATCCGCTGGCCCCGCCGCGAGTAATACGCCAGCTCCGCCGTCGCGATCCCGCTCGCCGCCAGCGCGTCCCCCAGCCCCAGCTCCGTCAGCTCCCGCACCGCATGCGGCAGCGTGTTGATTCCCACCCCCAGCGGCTCGATCGTCTCCACACTCTCATAGACGCGACACGAAACCCCGATCTGGTGCAGACTGAGCGCCGTGGTCAGCCCGGCAATCCCGCCGCCGATGATCAGAACCGTCATGCCCATCCCCATTCGTGAGTGCCGCGATGCCCCTCTACCACACCCCAGCCGGCCCTGTTGAGACGCTGGAATGGGGAGAGGGGGAGGACCTCTTCGTGCTCGCCCACGCCGCCGCCGCCGGCCCCAACACGTTGTCCGGCCTCGCCAAGCGCCTCGCCGCCCCCGGCCGCCGCCTCGTCGCCGTCGCGCTCAACGGCTACGGCGCCACCGCGCTGAACCTCCAAGGCGGCCCCATCGCCAACCACGCCGCCGCCATCGACGCCATCCTCACCACCCTCCCGGCCCGCCGCCGCACCCTCTTCGGCCACTCCATGGGCGGCCTCGCCGCCCTCCGCCGCACCACCAACGTCGACCGCCTGGTGGTGTTCGACCCCATCGTCACCGCCGTCCTCCGCGCAGACGACCCCGCGGACGCCGCCGCCCGCGCCTGGGACCTCTCGATCAACGACGGCTTCTACGCCGGCATGGCGGCCAATGACCCCGAACGCGCCATCGCCACCTTCATCGAGGCCTGGAACGAACAACGCTGGGCCGACCTCCCGGCAACAGCCCGCGCCCGCCTCACCGCCGCCGCCCCCCGCCTCGGCGCCGACATGCGCGCCTGCTCATTGCATCCCCCCGCGCCCTATCTCGGCGCGCCGGAGGTGCTGATCCTGCAAGGCGCCCACTCCCCCGCAGTCACCCACCGCATGACCTCCCGCCTCGCCGCGCTGCTGCCAGGGGCGCGCCGCGTGGTGATCGCTGGCGGGCACATGGCGCCGATTTATGCGCCGGATGCGGTGGCGGGGGCTCTTCCATAGATAAGGAAGGCCAGGGCTCTGCCCTGGACCCGCCAAGGGGCCGTGGCCCCTTGGAACCCATGACTGCTCGCGGCTGGCGCGATGGTCTTCAAATGCGGATGGCAATGATTCTCGGAGGCACGGCCGCGTTGACCATTCCGTTTCGAATTGCATTCAAGCATGAAAGGTGACATAATTAAGAGTGCAGCTGGTTGCCAAAATTTCTGCATTTGTAGAATCCGCAAAAAAGAAGTGAGAGATAATAATGATCACCGACACCATGATAGATGCCGCGATTGACGCGATGCCAAACGATTTTGACAGCCATGCCGTAATCCTGAAAGTGGCCCACGACAACCAGCGTGAGTATATAGCCGCTTTACATGAAAAGGTGATCGCGAATGTGAACGCACCGTTTCAGGCACTTCACGGAAGCTTGGGAATACGCATCAAGCATAGGTGCGATGCTCAGGGGTTCGCATTTACGCCACCCAGCGACCATCAGAGCTTCGATATTTTTGGGCAGCTGAGTCACTGTGCGTCTTACCGAAAGCCTGTCTAAAGCGTCGCTTTTTGAATCGAGCGAGCGTCGGAAGAATGAGTGCGTCGCACCCACCGAATTGATGGAGCCATTGGCTGGCAATCCACGTTACGGCGTTGCATCACCAAGTTGCCGAGATCCCGGGCGCCGGTCTGCACGGGGTCATAACGACCACTCATGGCGGCGGTGCTCAACCATCCCCAGGGTCCCGCATCGTCGGCACGGGAATCGCCTGCCGCGCGGCGCCAACATACTCGCGCAAAGTGGCATCGAGCCGTTCATACAAAAGCCGGTCGAACGCCTCCGCCGCACCGCCGTCCCCCGTTGCCTGCAGGGCCGCGATATAGGCCGGCCGATCCTCGGGGCGGATGGCAACAGCGGGATAGCCGCCACGGATCAACACCAGGTTCATCAGCAGCCGCGCCGTGCGCCCGTTGCCGTCGTTGAAAGGGTGGATCGCGACAAGCCGCCGATGTGCGGTGAACGCGGTCTCGGGCGTGCTCGCGGTCCGGCCGAGCCATGCCGAAAACGCGGCCATCAGCGATGGCACCTCGGCCGGTGACGGAAAGCCATAGCGTCCATTGTCGGTCAGCACATAACGCCCCTGATCCGCGTAGCGGCCCGCAATCTCCGGCTTCGAGCGTAACATCACCAGGCGATGCAGGTTGAGCACGTCAATCTCGGTCAGCGCCGCGCTCTGCCGTGCGAGATCGCGCACGTAGCGGATCGCCTCGAAATGGTCGATTGCCTCAAGGTGGTCCTTGAGCGGCTTCCCGGCGACCGTGATGCCATGTTCAATCACCATCGTCGTCTCGACGGCGGTCAGCGTGTTTCCCTCGATGGCATTGGACGTGTAGGTCAGCTCGAAGTCTTGCGACTGCTCGAAATTCGCCGTCCCGCCGGGCGCGCGCACGCGAAGCTGATCAAGTTCAACCTTCGAGGCGGCGATCGCGGCGATCAGGGTCTCCATGCCAATATTCCCAGTGCAGCAGCCGAACAACACATCGCGCTGCGCCCGCGCATACTACCGGCTCCTGCCCGAAGCCGCCACCTGCCGATCGGCGCGCGGCACCCGCCGCCAACCGTCACCCCGCCAGCCGCCCCTCGTACTCCGCCTTCAACCGCGTCCAGGTCTCCCAGAACAACGGCGACTCCAAGCCATTCATGTGCCGCACCAGCACATCGAGATGCGCATGCCACCCGGCACTGACGTTCAGCAGCGTCGACCGCTCCGTCACCCGGCGATGGATCAGCGTGAGCAGCACCTCCGCCCCAACCGGCGCCAGGTCGAACACCACCCCGCCGGTGCTCCCCCAGCTGATGCCGAGCCGGTACGGCGGGGCGAGTTCGGTGATCGTCCCGGTCATCCGGCGCTCCGCAGGAATGCCCTCCGGCAAGGCGCCGGGCGGGTCGCTCAGCTCGGTATTGCGCCACACGAATTCAAACGCACCACCCACAAGAAGCTCCATCTCGCCGGATGCCAGCCAGCGGCGGCGCAAATCGCTCCGGGTCAGGTAGTCCCATACCCGCTCGATCGGGCCAGGCAGCAGCCGTTCGATCTTCAGTGTCGCCGGCTCGGTCAGCATGCCGTAGCTGCCGGGTTGTGTCAGGTCGGTCATCTCTGATCTCCATGTGGGGGTTTGCTGTTGGCCGCGTCCTCCGCGCGGAGGAGGCGTTCGAGAGTGTCGAGGCTGCCGGTCCAGAACCGCTCATACGTGCCGAGCCAGTGATGCACGCTGGCCAGCGGCCCGGGATCGAGCCGGCAGAGATGGGTGCGGCCGCGGATCTCGCGGCGGATCAGCCCGGCGTTCTCCAGCGTCTTGATGTGCTTCGAAGCCGCGGCGAGCGACATGGCGAAGGGCTCCGCCAACTCGCTGACGCTGCGCGCCCCGCCGGCGAGCTGCGCCAGCATCCCCCGTCGCGTCGCATCGCCCAGGGCGTGAAAGACGGCATCCATGTCAGGCGCTCCATATTCAACCGTTGAGTTGAATATGGAGCGCCGGACAAAATCAGTCAACCGAATAGTTGAATGACGGCTGCCATGGCATGCCGGCGCGGTCTGCTGGCCTGGCAATCACGGTAAAAGAAAAAATATCGAGATCAAGGCAAAATATCCTGGACATACATGGTGACATCGAAGATACTGCGCGCCCAACCAACCAGGAGCCCGCGCCGCCATGTCATCCGCCCGTCCCGCCCCACGCCACCAGGCCGGCCTCGCCGCCGCCCTGGCGGTCGTGCGTCTGGTGATGGCGCTGCTGGACCGGCTCTTCGCCGACATCGCGGACCTCCCGGCCACCCACCCGGACCGCCAACTCCACACCAAACTCATGGCCCACCTCGCGCGCGCCGAGGCACGAATTCTCGCGGATATCGCCGCCCCCCCCCGCCCCCTGCCCACACGGCCCCGCACCCACGCCCCCCATCCGTCCCGCGCCAACGCACAAGCGGCCTCCCCACGCCCCCACCCCGTCCCCACGCACCGCGCTGCGCGAGCACCGCCAAGGCCAGACAGCGCAAAACGTGACCCGCTTCGGCGGGCGATGACGCGTGCCTATATTATTGCTAAATCGAAACAAAAACTGAGCATAAGCAAGTTCTCCTTTTTTGAAAAAAAGGAGCAAGAAACTTTTATCCATTTTGGCCGACATTTCCCATATGCCCGACCCATCCGGGCGCCTTGGGTGGAGGATAACCCCGGTTCCCGGCAGCTCGCAATCCCGGCGGGCCAGTGATCGCGCT
>CAIWAJ010000694.1:0-8286 GCA_903910565.1 uncultured Rhodospirillales bacterium | reverse complement strand
CATCGCGCAGCGCCTGGCAGAACTGGATTTTCGAGCCGCCATCGGTGGTCAGATCCTCCACCAGCAGGGTCTGCTTGCCCTCCGGCACATCGCCCTCGATCAGCGCATCTCGGCCGAAACCCTTGGGCTTCTTGCGCACATAGGCCATGGGGGAGGCCATGCGATCGGCGATCCACGCGGCGAACGGGATGCCCGCGGTCTCGCCGCCGGCCACCGCCTCGATGGTTTCGTAGCCGATGTTGCGGCCGATCTTCTCCACCGCGAGTTCACAAATCTTGGCGCGAGCGCGCGGGAAGTAGATGATGCGCCGGCAATCGATGTAGACAGGCGACTTCCAGCCCGAAGTGAAGGTATAAGGTTCTTCTGGGCGGAAGTTCACCGCCTTGATTTCCAGCAGAATGCGTGCCGTGGTCAAAGCGGCGTCCCGGTCCCAATCGCTCATGTGGAGTTTTTCCATAACCGCGCCTCGCATCCCCATCGCCGCGCCGGCCGGCCCCCAGCGGGCCCCGCGCGCAGGCGCCTCTCCTAGCTTCGCGGGCGGGCGCCGTCCATCGGGAACGCGCGCATGACCACTGCGCGCGCCTCGGAGGCCCCGGCCTCCGGCCCACCGGAAGCCCCGGAACCCCGGGTTTGGGTGCTCGATGACCCGCGCGCCGGCACCGCGGCCCAGGCGATCGGCATCGCCGAGCGGCTCGGCCTGCCGTTCCGCCGGATTGCGCTCGCCTGGAACTGGATGGCCCACATCGCCGGCCTCGCCCCCGGCGGCTCCCTGCTCGGCATCCCCGCCGCGGCGCGCCAGGCCATCATCGCCGAGGCGGCGCGGCCCGACTCCGCGCCCGACCTGGTGCTCTCCGCCGGCCGCCGCTCGGCCGCGGTGGCGCTCTGGCTGAAATCCCAGTTCGGCAGCCGGCTGGTCCATTGCATGAGCCCGGGCCTCGGCGGCCTGCTCCGCTCCGACATGTTCGACCTGCTGGTGACGCCGACCCACGACAACCCCATCGCCGCCCGCAACGTGCTGCCCATCATGGGCGCCCCCCATCGCGTGACACCCTTGGCCCTCAAACAGGCCGCCGCCTCCTGGGAGGAGCGCCTGGCCCATCTCCCCCGCCCCCGCGTCGCTTTGCTGCTCGGCGGCCCCCCAGGTGGCGTCAACATGCCGCCCGACCGCGCCCACCGCGTCGGCAAACAAGTCGCCCGCCTCACCGGCGCCCAGAACGGCACCGTGCTCGCCACCACCAGCCGCCGCACCGGATCCGAGGCCACCGAGGCGCTGTCCGCCGGGCTATCGCGGGTGATGCATCTGCTGTTCCGCTGGGGCGAGCCGGGGCCCAACCCCTATCTCGGCTTCCTCGCCACCGCGGATGCCATCGTGGTCACCGCCGACTCGGTCTCGATGATCTCCGAAGCCTGCGCCACCGGCGCCCCGGTGTTCTACGTCGTGCCCGAACAGGCCCGCCGGCGCCAGCTCCGCTTCATCGAGCGCTTCGAGGAAGCCGGCCTCATCCGCCCCCTCGAGGACAGCATCGCCCCCTGGCCCCGCCCGCTGCTTGACGAAAGCGCCCGCGTGGCCGACGAAATCCGCCAGCGCTTCGGGTTGCCCGGCACCACGATGTGACGCCGCCGCCCCAACGATCCAGGAAAAGGCCCACGACATGAGCAAGACCTACCGCATCGCGGTCATCCCCGGCGACGGCATTGGCAAGGAGACCACCCCCGAGGGGCTGCGCGTGCTCGACGCCGCCGCCCGCCGCTTCGGCTTCAACCTCACGCTCGACCACTACGATTGGTCCTGCGAGACCTACAAGAAAACCGGCAAGATGATGCCCGATGACGGGCTCGACCAGGTGCGCGGGTCCGACAGCATCTTCCTCGGCGCCGTCGGCTGGCCCGGCGTGCCCGACCATATCTCGCTGTGGGGCCTGCTGATCCCCTTCCGCCGCAGCTTCGACCAGTACGTGAACCTGCGCCCCTGCCGCCTGATGCCCGGCGCGGTGACGCCGTTGGCCGGCCGCACCGAGAAGGACATCGACTTCTACGTGGTGCGCGAAAACACCGAGGGCGAATACTCCTCCTCCGGCGGCCGCCATTTCGAGGGCACCGACCGCGAATTCGTCAGCCAGATGACGGTGATGACCCGCACCGGCGTCGATCGCATCCTGAAATACGCTTTTGAACTGGCGATGACCCGCCCGCGCAAGAAAGTCACCTCCGCCACCAAGTCCAATGGCATCACCTTCACCATGCCGTACTGGGACGAGCGCTTCGCGCTGATGGGCAAGAACTACCCGGAGGTCACCACCGACCAATTCCACATCGACATCCTCTGCGCCCATCTGGTGCAGCACCCCGATTGGTTCGACGTGCTGGTGGGCTCCAACCTGTTCGGCGACATCCTCTCCGATCTCGGCCCCGCCGTCGCCGGCTCGATCGGCATCGCCCCCTCCGCCAACATCAACCCCGAGCGCATCTATCCCTCGATGTTCGAGCCGGTGCACGGCTCGGCGCCCGATATCGCCGGCCGCTGGATCTGCAACCCCATCGGGCAGATCTGGTCGGGCGCGATGATGCTGGAGCATCTCGGCGAGCCCGCCGCCGCCAAGGCCATCGTGGACGCCATCGAGACCCTGCTGCGCGAAGGCGGCCCCCGCACACGGGACATGGGTGGCCAGGCCGGCACTATCGAAGTCGGCAAGGCCCTGGCGGACATCGTCGCGAATGCCTAACTAGGTGAGATCAGGAGCAGGCCATGGGACGCGATTTCAGCCATATCACGCGCAACTGCGAACGGGCGGTGGTCACCGCCTACCGGGATCTGCGCGCGATCGGTTGCGCCGACATGGCCGCCTTCCAATCCTGCACCACGCTGTATCGCATCCACCATCCCGAGGCCTCGCTCAACGAGGCCCGGCGTCTGGTCTCCGAATGGGTAGACCATCACCTCGTCCGCGGCGCGAAATCGCCGACGGACGGGTGTGAGTGTCCGGCCTAGCTCCGCGCCCAGGCGATGCTGGCCATCGCCAGCGTGTCAATGGTGTCGATCAGCGGGACGCCGATCTCCGCATAGGGCCCTGATTTGATGCCGAGCGGGATTTCGGTGCAGCCAAGGATCACCGCCTTGGCGCCGCGCCGGGCGAGCGAGCTCGCCACTTCGGCCAGCGGGCCATAGGCTTCGTCGATCCGGTTCGCCTTCACCAACGCGATCGCCGGGGAGAGCAGCGTTTGCATCTCCTCGTCGGACGGCACGATGCAGTCCCAGCCGCGCGCCTCGAGGTGGTTCTGATACAGCCGCATCTTCAGCGTCGCCGCCGTGCCCATCACACCGATGGTGCCGCTCGGCACCTCGCGGGCGAGTTCACCGGTGGCGGCCTCGACGATGTGCAGGATCGGCAGCCCGGCCGCGAGCAGGTCGTCATACCAGCCATGGGCGGTATTGCAGGGAATCGCGATGGCGCCGCACCCGGCCGCCTTCAGGCCATTGACGCCACGCATGAGAAATTCCAGCGGATCGGCGCCCCCCTCGAGCCGGCCGCGCGTCCGATCGGGCACCCGGGGATCGGACCACAGGACAGTCGGGATATGCTCCTGGTCCCGCGCGGCGGGGGTGAGCAGAGTGAGGCGGAGCATGAACTGAGCGGAGGCGAGCGGGCCCATGCCGCCGAGCACGCCGAGGATTTTGTCGGTCATCCCCCTACTCTGCCGGAACTTGACGGCAAGGCAAGCCGCCGTGTCATCTGCCAGCCATGACACGCATCTTCGACCTCCAGGGCCATCGCGGCGCCCGCGGCCTGTTCCCCGAAAACACCATCGAGGGGTTCCGGTCCACCGCCGCGCTCGGGGTGGACAGCATCGAGCTTGACGTCGCGGTGACCGCAGACGGCGTCGCGGTGGTGAGCCACGACCCGACGCTCGACCCCGATCACACCCGCATACCGGACGGCGCCTGGATCGACAGCCCGGACCAGGTGATCCGCGACATGACGTTGGCCGAGGTGCAGCGCTACGACGTCGGCCGCATTCGCCCGGGCAGCGCGTCGGCACGCCGGTTCCCCCATCAGGCGCCGCATGACGGCGCCAGAATGCCCACACTCGACGCGGTGTTCCGCGCTTTGCCGAGCCTGCGCATTCACGCCGAGATCAAGACTCTGCCGGACCGCCCGGGCCTCACCGTGCCGCCCGACATCATGGCCGAGGCGATCATCGCCGCCGCCACCGCGGCCGGTGCGCTCGGCCGGCTCGCGGTGCGCTCGTTCGACTGGCGCGGCCTCGCCTACCTCAGGGCCGCGCATCCCGCGATCCCGCTGGTCTGGCTGACCAGCCCCGGCGAGATCAAGAACCCCGGCCTGTGGTGGGAGATGCCGGAGCACACCGGCTCAACCCCCAGTGCGGTCGCCCGCGCCGCCGGCCGGCCGGCTTGTTGGCAGCCGGCCTGGGCGCCGCGCCATGACGGGCTGACGCGAGACGCCAGCGACGAGGCCCATGCGCTGGGCCTGCTGGTGATGCCCTGGACGGTCGACGACGCCGGGGATATCGACCGCCTCATCGACTGGGGCGTCGATGGCATCTGCACCGATCGGCCGGACGTCGCCCGCGCTGTGATGGCCAAGCACGGGATGGCGTTACCGCCGGCGCGGTAGCGCCGCTCAGGGCGGGTCGAGGAAGTTTGCCGAGGCGGAAGCGCGCGAGACCAGCGCCTGAAGCTGCGGATCTTGCGGCGCGTCGATTTTGGTGAGCCGCTCCAACGGCACGAAATACTCGTGGGGATGCGGGATCTGGCTCTCCGCGAACCCCTGATAATGCTGCGCCTTGAGGGCATACATCACCCGCATGTCCCGCACCGGGAGCACCAGCGGCGTCTCCGGGAGCGCCCGCAGCACGCCGGTGGCCTTCCAGCGCGGGGTCGGGTCATTGGGAGTGATCGGCGCCATCAGCCACTGGACCGGGCAGACGGCCATCAACGAGTTGGTGGAGGGGGCGAAGCAGGAGCGTTTGTCGAGCAGGTTGGAAATCGTCGTGCAGGCCTCGATGGCGAAGATATCCGGCATTATGTAGCAGCCGCCACCACGCGGTACAACCCATTAGGCCCTGATCTCCCTATCTATGGGCCATGGCAACCGACAGTGAACTCACCAAGCTACGTCGTGCCCGCGCTCGGGTGCATCGCCAGTTGGACAAGCTGGAAACCTTGCTTGCGGGATACCACGCCAAGCTGGCCGACTTGAACGCGCGCATCCAAGTCCTTGCTCCCGAACTGAACCTCCCGCCCCGGCGCTACAAGCCCAACCCCCACTTCGCGCGGAATGAACTTCCCCGGCTCGCGCTGTCGATCATGCGCGAGGCCAACGGACCGTTGTCCACCAAGGAGGTGTGTCTGCGTGCGCTCGCCGCCAAGGGCGTGACGCTGCCGGACATACGGACGCTCAGGCTCACCCGGAAGCGGTTGGCCCAGACGTTCGCAGACTGGGGGAAGAGGGGGATTGTGGAGAAGGTGGGGGCGGGGAAGGAGGGGCGGAGGACGTTATCGGCCTTCAAATAATACGCCGAGTCGCGCAACGATTATGCATTTTGATATCGCGAATCGCTTCGGAGGTGTAGTGCAACACCATATTTTGTGCCCTGATGTGCCACTAGATGGGAACCTGTGGGGTATTTTCGCGTCGCGGGTGAAGAAACTCTTGCGACAGCGCCATTTTTCTGGATACCTCCTGCCCGTGATACGCCAAAGGCCACGGGTGCAACCGTGGCCCTCTGGGCAATCCGCAGACGTGTTACCCGCCGGCGGAACAGAAACTTCGTAGCACACGTGTTTAGTACGCGGTGGAGTCCTGTGTCAAGGCGGTTCATCCACTCACACCAGACGGTGAACTAGCATGGCCGATGATATCGAAATCAAATGTATCAACAAGACTCATCGTAACGACCCTCACCAGCGCATCCAATACGTTGGCGGGATAAATAAAGACAATACTCGGTGGAAGCTTCTTGAAGAAGCCGCCATCGCCGGTATTAAAGCCGGCAAATGGCGTTTCTGGACTCAAGGCGGCGGAAAGTCAGTCTGGGTTGTAATCGCGACTCACGAGGGTCGTGAATACCTCAAGACGGAAGCGGACGGGGTTCACCCGAACAATCTTCTCGCCCCTCCTGAGTGCCCATAGCTACGGAGAATGGAGCCGCAATGCCTTGCGGCTCCAACACCCACGACAACGCCTGAAGCGACGCGCGCAATAACGGCGCGCGCTCGCCTTCCGGGTTCGCCGCAAGCGCTCCTGAAATGCGTTGAACTTCTTCGCGAACGAACTGCATGGCGCGGCCTAATTAACTAAATTCAGTTAATTGATAGCAAAATCAAAGGTACAGTTCAAGCATTTTGAGCCCGCTGCCAATACCCAGCCCAGTCCACACTAGGCAGCGACGCCATCGCCAGCGCGACCACGTTGCGCGCCTGCTCGCCGTTCGCCACTCGGCGGTTATCCTCGCGCCAGCTAGCCTCTTGGGCGTAGCGGACGAGGTAGGCGCCAGCGACGTGGTGGTGATGCCCGATCTCACCCCGGCGCATGCGGGAGAAGAACCCTTCCGCGCCGTTGGTATAGATGCCCGTCCCGGTGCTGTAGAGCGAGCCATGGTCAATCCGCTCCATAGGGAAGCGGGCCTGTAGGTCGTTCCATGAGGCTGCCTCGTCGGCCATGATCTGCGTGCCACGGGCAACGCGCGAGGTGATGAAGCCCAGCGCGGCGCTCTCGGACTTGAACACAGCAGGGAGCGTCTTGCCGTCCCGCTCGCGCATGACAACGACGACCTGGCGCTTGCCGTTCTGGTTCTTGGCAAGGCGACGGTCGCGCCGGTTCTCTTTGTGGTTGGCCGGTTTGATGTAGCCGCCTGTATACATGCCGTCGATCTCCACGACCTTGCCGGGGCCACCGACAGTCCGACCCTTCAATTCCAGAGCCATGGCTTCCCGCAGTTTGTGAGCCAGCACGAACGCCGTCTTGTATTGCACGCCCAGATCACGCGAGAGGGCCAAGGCTGACTTGCCCTTCACCTCATTGCAGAAGATCGCCACGGCCATCAGGTAGGACCGGAGCGGCATCTTGTGGTGCGCGAAGATGGTGCCGCTGGTCAGGCTGAAATCGCCCCGGCATGCCTTGCAGCGAAACCGGAGCGCACCCGAGGGGCGACGGGCTTCATAGACGTTCGGGCAACCGCAGTGTGGGCAGTAGGGCTTGCCGTCCTGATCGGCCCAGCGGATCGCCTTAAACATGGTCTCAACCGCCTCATCCGTCATCCGCGCAACGGCGCCGACGCTGTGCGTCCGAGCCTTGCTGGAGAGGAGGAAGTGTTGAGCCACTGAAATCTGCGTCCTGCGTTAGGTTTCTGACGCCTAACGTAGAAGCGCGAGGTTGCGCCGTCAACAGAAATCTTGCATATTCCGCAGAATTAGAGCGGAGGACGAAGCTATGGGCCTAACCAGTCGTGAGAAAGAGTGGGGGGCGAAGGCTAGCCGGTTCCTGAAGGCGGAACTGAAGCGCGCCGGGATCGGCTACAAGGAACTGGCCGAGAAACTGAATGCGCATGGGTTGGAGGAGACCGAGACCTCCATCACGGGGAAGCTGGCACGCGGGACGTTCGCAGCTTCATTCTTGTTGGCTGTTCTCGCCGTGTTGGAACTGGAGGGGGTGACCCTTGCAGACCTATGATTCGGACTCTGGAGCGATCCCCTCGCTGACACGACGCGTTTCAATCTCCGCTTCGCTTCGAGCCAATTGAATTTTGCCCAAAGTCCTCGGAAGCGCCAACGTAAGAAGAAAAGAGAAAATACCCATAAATAAATATAAGGAATCAATCCATATTTTGAGCATATGATATGCATCAGTGTGAGGTAATTTCTGAACCAATACCCCCGCAAACATGAGGCTTATTGCAATAAGATACGCATAGAACAGATAGGTGTGCCTGAGTATTATTGCCTCCAACCTCCTGTGGCGGATTTCTGCGGTGCGCCAAGACCCCTTTGGGATCATGACGGGGTCACCCAGGATTGTCATGATTGCAACCAGGAAACCCGCAAACACCGTCATCACAGTTGTGATAATAAGGATCGCATCAGGATTTTCGTGAACAAGCGGGTGCCCATAGTACGCCGCGACGGCGCTCAGCCCCGCGCACACCAAAATGAACACTGCCCGCATTTTACCCGACATTTCCCATATGCCCGACCCATCCGGGCGCCTTGGGTGGAGGATAACCCCGGTTCCCGGCAGCTCGCAATCCCGGCGGGCCAGTGATCGCGCT
>CAIWAJ010000693.1:0-8397 GCA_903910565.1 uncultured Rhodospirillales bacterium | reverse complement strand
CACCATCCCCGCCATCGCCCCCCTCCCGCGGCGCCCCCGCAAACCCCGCTTGCCCAAGCCGAAACGCCTGACCCGCAAACAGCGCGAAGCCATTCTTTGGTATCCCAACTCCGAGGGGAAACCGATGAAGCTCCTGCCCAGGCGATTACCAAGGGACTGACCGGCGGAGCCAGAAGCACGCCCTAATAGTTACGATAACGTAATAATAAGCATGTTCTTTTTGTGAACAAAAAGAACCAAAAAAACTTTTCCCAACTTCCATGCCGTTGGCGTACACCTCCGCACCAACCAGGGAGCGGTACACACCAAGCGGATAAAAAGTTTTTTTGGTTCTTTTTGTTCACAAAAAGAACACCCTTGCCTCCCCCTCCTAAAGTGACAAATCCCCCACACCCCCCTAGGCTCCCGGCAAACAGGAGCATCCAGCCATGAAACCTCGCCAGATCGTCGCCAATGGTGGCCGGTTCTACGTCGACACCTGGGAGGACCCGAAGCTGCAGCGCCATTTGTTGTCGCTCCCCGGCGTCAAATCCCCGCGGATTTGCCTGCTCGCCGGCGCGGTGGGGGATAATCCCTCGGCGATCGAGAAGTTCTACCGCGAGCTGGGCGGCTATGACTGCCGGCTGACGCATCTCAACATCTACAACCCCGTCACCAAGGATTTCGCCGATTATTTCGCAGGCATGGACATCGTCTACGTGAATGGCGGTTCCACCCGCAACCTCATCACCGTCTGGCGCGACTGGGGGATCGACCAGGCGCTGCGCACCGCCTGGGAGCAGGGGGTGGTGATGAGCGGCACGTCGGCGGGGATGAATTGCTGGTTCGATGCCTGCATCACCGACGCCTACCCGCCGGAGATGCTGCCGATGACCTGCATCGGCCTCATCGCCGGCTCCGCCTGCGCCCATTACAACCAGCGCCCGGACCGCCGCCCCACCTTCCGCCGCCTGCTGGAGGAGGGGGTGATCCCGAGCCCCGGCTATGCCGCGGATGACGACGTGACGCTGCATTTCATCGGCGACACCCTGCACGAAGCGGTGGCCGCCAAGCCGGGCATGGGCGCCTGGCGCTTGCAGGGCGCGGAGGAAACCGCGATCCCCGTCCGCCTTCTCGATTGACCGGAGCCCGCCATGCGCCTGACCGACGAGCAGATCGCCCATTTCCACCGCGAGGGCTATCTCTTCCTGCCCGAGTTGTTCGACGCCGAGGAAGTCGCCCTCCTGCGCCGCGAGGCCGAGACGATCTACGCCAACCAGCGCCCGGAAGTCTGGCGCGAACGCTCCGGCGCCCCGAGAACCGCCTTCGCCGCCCATCTATATAATGACGCCTTCGCCGCCCTCGCCCGCCACCCCCGCATGATCAACCCGATCGAGCAGGTGTTTGGCGAGCAGTTGTACATGCATCAGTTCAAGGTGAACGCAAAATCCGCCTTCACCGGCGATGTCTGGCAATGGCACCAGGATTACGGCACCTGGGCCCGCGATGACGGGATGCCCGAGCCCCGCGCGATGAACATCGCGGTGTTTCTCGACGAGGTCATGCACATCAACGGCCCCCTGATGCTGGTCCCCCGCAGCCACACCGAGGGCACCCTGGCCGCGAGCCACGACAAGACCACCACTTCCTACCCGCTCTGGACGCTCGACGAACCCACCGTCACCCGCCTGGTAGAGCAGGGCGGGATCGTCACCCCGATCGGCAAGCCCGGCGGGCTGCTGATGTTCCACGGCAACCTCGTGCACGGCTCGGCCGGCAACATCACGCCCTTCCCGCGCAAGATCGTCTACCTCACCCTCAACGCCGTCTCCAACCACATCCGCACCCCGACGCGGGCGGACTACATCGCCCACCGCGATTTCTCCCCCATCATCCCCGCCGATGACGGCGCCCTGCTGGCCCTCGCCCGCCGGCGCGAAGCCGCCGAATGAACCTCCACGCCCTCGCCGCCGCCCGCGCCGCGGCGGGCAGGCCGGTACGCGTCGGCCTGATCGGTGCCGGAAAATTCGGCTCGATGTTCCTCGCCCAGGTGCCGCACTCCCCGGTCGCGGTAAGCGCGATCGCCGATCTCGCCCCCGCCCGCGCCCGGCTGGCCTGCGCCACGGTCGGATGGACGGAAGAGCGCATCGCCGCCACCGCCTTCACCGATGACGGGCTCGCCTTGATCGCCCGCGACGATGTCGACGTGGTGGTCGAAGCGACCGGCCACCCCGCCGCCGGAATCGCCCATGCCCGCGCCGCGATCGCCGCGGGGAAGCATGTGGTCATGGTGAACGTGGAGGCCGACGTGCTGGCCGGCCCGCTCCTGGCGTCCGAAGCAAGGGCAGCCGGGGTGGTCTATTCGCTCGCCTATGGCGACCAGCCCGCGCTGACCGCCGAGCTGGTGGACTGGGCGCGCGCCACCGGGTTTCGCGTCGTCGCCGCCGGGAAGGGCACCAAGTATCTGCCGGAATATCACGACGTGACGCCGGACGGCGTGTGGTCGCATTACGGACTCTCCCCCGAAGCCGCCCGCGATGCGGGGATGAACCCGCAAATGTTCAACTCCTTCCTCGACGGCACCAAGTCGGCCATCGAGATGGCGGCGATCGCCAATGCCTGCGGGCTCGACGTGCCGGACTCCGGCCTCGCCTTCCCGCCATGCGGGGTGGACGACCTGCCGCATGTGCTTCGCCCGCGCGAAAACGGCGGCATCCTGGAGCGAGCGGGAATGGTCGAAGTCGTCTCCTGCCTGGAGCGCGACGGCCGCCCGGTGTTCCGCGACCTGCGCTGGGGCGTCTACGTGGTGCTGGAGGCGCCCAACGACTACGCGGCGGTCTGCTTCGCCCAGTACGGGCTGAAGACCGATTCCACCGGCCGCTACGCCGCGATGTACAAACCCTATCACTTGATCGGGTTGGAGCTGAACATCTCCATCCTCTCCGCCGCGCTGCGCGGCGAGCCGACCGGCCAGCCCGCTGCATTTCGCGGCGATGTGGTCGCGGTCGCCAAGCGCGATCTCTCGCAAGGCGACGTGCTCGATGGCGAGGGCGGCTACACCGTGTGGGGCAAACTGCTACCGGCCGCCGCCAGCCTGGCCGCCGGCGGCTTGCCGATCGGCCTCGCCCATCGCGTCACGTTGCGCCGGCCAGTCCGACATGGGAGAATTGTCACCTGGGATGACGTCGTCGCCCCCACCGGCCCCGCCGTCGAGGCGCGCCGGGCGATGGAGCGGCTCAGCCTCTAGCCATCTGCAACCCGCGGGCGAAGAAGCGTTCGAGCTTCTTCGGGTCCCGCGCGATACGGGCCCGCACGTCGAGCGCCATGGGGTCGGTATCGATATCCTCCTCGTTGCGCGCCACCCCGTCGAGGATGGCCTCCGCCACGAAGCCGGGCGAAACCTTCACCACCCCCGCCGGCACATCCTTGGCCATGCGGGTATCGACCGAACCGAGGATCGCCGCCGTCACCAGCGTCTTGCGCGCCGCCCCCGCGGCGCGGATCGCCTGGGTGAGCGAAAGGGCGGCCGCCTTGGTGATGGAGTAGGTGCTGAGCAAAGGCACATTCATCAGCGCCGCCGCCGACAGCACGTTCACCACCGCGCCCCCGCCATTGGCGCCAAGAATATCGGCGAAGGTGAGATAGCCACGCATCAGGCCGAAGAGATTGACCTCCATTTCCGCGCGGAGAACCTCTTCAGCCCCGGCGGTCTCCAGCGTGGTGCCGAAATGCGACAGCCCCGCGTTGTTCACCAGCAACGTGATATCCGCCACCGCCGCCGCCGCCGCCGCCCAGTCGGCGGCGGAGGTGACATCGAGCTTCACCGCCACCACCCGCGGATCGCCGAAATCCGGCAGCAGCGCCGGATCGCGCGCCGCCGCGTAGACCTTCGCCGCGCCCCGCGTCAGCAACGCGCGCACCAGCGCCTCGCCCACGCCGCGATTGGCGCCGGTGACCAGGCCGACGCAGCCGGCGATCTTCACGCGGAGGCCTGCTTCGGGGCGATCTGCCGTTCCAGGGTCGGCAGGTCGAAATAGTCCCGCCACCCCCGGATCAGCCCATCTTCCATTTCGAACACCCCGCAATAGGGCAGGCGGACGTTGACGCCCTTGCGGGTGTAGGTCTCCTCCCCCTCGTGGAACACCAGATCACCCGCCTCGACGATGTGCCGCAGCTCGACCTTGATGTTGCTCATCCCCTTGCCGAACTTCGCCATGAAGGCCGCAATCGCGTCCTTGCCGCGATGCACCTCGGGGAACGGCATGTTCTGGTATTCCACCCGCTCATGCAGCAGCGCCAGCACGGCCGCATGGTCCTGCCGCGCCCAGGCGGCGAAAAACGCTTTCGCGACGTCGATGTTTCCGGCCATTGTTTCCCCGCCAAGAACGCTTTTGCGGGAAGCCTACACCGCAACGACACAAACACAACAAGGGGAAACCGTCATGGGCCAGCTCAGCGAGCTCTACCTCGCCCACCTCACCGCCTGGAAGAACAACGACACCGAGACCGCGCTGACCTACATGGCCGATGACATCGTCTGGTATCCCAATCGCGCCATGCGCCCGGTGGTCGGCAAGGAGGCGGTGCGCGCCTTCATGGCGAAATTCGGCAAGGGGATGACCGACAAGGCGTTCAGCCAATCCCTGATGATCGAGCAGGGCGACATCCTCTTCGTCGAGGGGGTCGAGAGCTACACCAAGGGCGGGCGGCGGATCGACACGCAGTACGCCGGGATCGTCGAATGGCGGAACGGCAAGGCGGTGGCCTGGCGCGACTATTTCGACCTCAAGACGCTGGAAGCCCAGCTGACCGGCTAGGCCGCATACCCGCCGAGGCGTTCGGCGAAGCGGGCGATCGCTGCCTCGCCAAATGGCGTGACAGCGAGAGCGGGCTGCCGGTCATAGACCGTCTCAAGCCCCATGCGGGCGGCGACCAGTCGCTTGCCATAGCAGACGAGATGGTCGATCGACTGCATGACGAAGACGATCGCCGGCAGGATCTCGCGATAGATGCGCTCCGCCTCCGCCTCGTCGCCGCGTGCCATCGCCGCCCACAGCGCCACCTGCGCCTCGAAGCAGTCGGGCGCCGGGATCAGCCCGGCGCAGCCGGCGCGGAAATTATCGGGGAGTTCGAGCCCACCGCGGCCGTTCAGCACCGCGAGCTGGCCGCCGGTCTCCTCCACCACCCGGCGGATCAGCACCGCCGGCCCCTCGCCTTTCAGCACGCGGAAATTGGCGTGACGCCGGGCGAGCTCGGCAATCGCGGGGGGCGCGAGGCCGATGCCGATGTAGTCCGGGGCATTCTGGATCGCCATTGTGATCGGCGAGCGCTCCATCACCTGGCCGAAAAACGCCTGCAACTCCGCCTCCGTCATGCCCGGCGTGCGCGGTGGCTGCAGGATGGCCACCACCGCGCCATGGTCGGCGGCGTGGGAGACGGCCGCGATCTGCTCCTCCGGCGTGGCGCCGAACACGGTGACCGCCAGCGGAATGCGCCCGGCGAGATCCTCAGCCGCCCATTCCACCACCTGGCGCCGCTCGCCGGGCGAGAGCTTGGAGACCTCGGTGGCGAGGCCGAGCACCGCCATCCCTGCCCCGCCGCCAGCGACGCAGATCTCCGTCTGCCGGCGCATCAGGGCGCGATCCAGCCGGTTCTCACTGTCAAAGAAGGCGTAGAGGATCGGCCAGATGCCGCTGATTGCGTGTTGCATGACATTCAGGCTGCCGCCGAAGCTGGCCGCACGTCAACGGCTGACGCGGGGCCGGTTTACCTTTACTATAGAGGGATGCTCACCGATCTGCCCAACGTCCTGACGCTTTCGCGCATCGCCGCCATCCCGGTGATGGTGGTGCTGGCGGCGATCCGCACGCCGAATACCGACGTGGCCGCGATGCTGGTGTTCTCGGTGGCCGGCATCACCGACTATTTTGACGGCAAGCTGGCGCGGGACCGGGCGCAGACCTCCGACCTCGGCCGGATGCTCGACCCGATCGCCGACAAGCTGCTGGTGGCGGCCGCGCTGATGATGCTGGTGGGGCTGGGGCGGCTGAGCCCCGCGGGGTTGTATCCCGCCATCATCATCATGCTGCGCGAAATCCTGGTCAGCGGCCTGCGCGAATACCTCGCCGGCGTGCGCGTCGGCTTGCCGGTGACGCGGCTGGCCAAGTGGAAAACCGGCTTCCAGATGGGCGCGCTTGGCACCCTGCTGGCCGGCGATACGGGGGCACAGGTGTTGTATCTCGGCTGGCTGCCAGTGCCGGCGATCGGCGAGGCGATGCTGTGGGTGGCCGCGCTGCTGACGCTGATGACGGGCTGGGACTATCTGACCGCCGGGTTGCGCCATGCCAGCGGCGCCGGCGAACCGGTGCGGGACTGAGCCATGCCGATGCATGTCCTCGGGCTGACCGGCTGGTCCGGCAGCGGGAAGACGACGCTGCTCGCAGCCCTGCTGCCGCGGTTCATCGCGCGGGGGATGACGGTCTCGACGATCAAGCACGCGCATCACGGCTTCGATCTCGACCAGCCCGGCAAGGATAGCTGGCGCCATCGCCAGGCCGGGGCGCGCGAAGTGATGATCGCTTCGAGCCAACGCTGGGCGCTGATGCACGAGCAGGTTGGGCCGGAGCCGGGACTGGCGGATTTGCTGGCGCGGCTGGAGCCGGTCGACCTCGTGCTGGTGGAGGGATTCAAGGCCAACCCGCACCCGACAATCGAGGTATTCCGCCCCTCGCTCGGCCGCGAAGCGCTGTGGCCCGGGCGCGAAGATATCGTCGCCATAGCGGCCGATGGGGTGGTCGAAGGGGCCGGCCGGGCGGTGCTGCCGCTCAATGACCCCGACGCCATCACGAATTGGGCAGTTGACTATCTGCAATCTCATACTGCACTGCACACCAGACCTTGAGTGTCAGCCCGCACGAGGGCACATTCAACCCGCCGACCCCGAAAAGGATTCCCGACTGATGCGGCTCCTCGCCCCCCTTGGCTTGCTTGTTCTGTTGACCGCCTGCGAGTCCGTCTCCGACACGGCCGGGAACCTGATCGGCAACCCCACCGACGGATTGCTGGATTTCATCGGTGACACCGTCACCTTCCAGGCCAACCCGAACCGGCCGCAACCGGAGAGCGACAACATCCGCCGGGTGATGGGCCAGCCGGTGGAGGCGGAGCCGTTGACCAGCGAAAGCGGCAATATCTGGCCGAGCCTGCCACGCCGCGAGCCGACCGCCGCCGCGCTGGAGAAATCCCCGGCCCCGGCGGGCGCGGCCAAGCCGGCCGCCAAACCGGTGGCGATGTCGCCGGCGGTGCAGCCCGCGCCACAGCCGCCCGCGCCGAAAGCCGCCCCCCCGGCACCGACCATCCCGCCGGCCACCACCATCCGTTCCGGCGCGTCGCTGGCCACACCGTCCGGCAATGCCATCCTGACCACCGGCGCCAATGGGGTAATCAACTACACCCTGCCGAACGGCAGCGCCGGCCGGGCGATCGACAATGGCAACGGCACCATGACGCTGATCGGCGCAGACGGGCAGGTGATGTCCGTGCCGGCGCCGAAGTGATGCGCGCGGCCGCATGAGCGCCCCCGGCATCCAGGTGCTGTATTTCGCCTGGCTGCGTGAGAAGATCGGCCTGGCGGAGGAGAGCGTCAGCCCGCCGCCCGCGGTGGACACGGTGGCCGGGCTGATCGGCTGGCTGAAGCAACGCAGCCCGCGGCATGAGGCCGCATTATCCGCCAGCGCCACGATACGCTGCGCGGTGAACCAGGAATTCGCCGGGCCGGACAGCGCGATCGGGCCGGGCGACGAGGTCGGCTTCTTCCCGCCCGTGACCGGGGGCTGAGATGGCGACCGTTCGTGTGCAGAGCGAACCGATCGATGTCGGCGCCGAAACCGAAACCCTCACCGCGGGGCGGAGTGACATCGGAGGTATCGGCAGTTTTCTCGGGACCGTGCGCGATACCGCGGGCGGGCGGCGGATTACCGCGATGTCGCTTGAGCAGTATCCGGGCATGACCGAGCGCGCGCTCGCCGCCATCGCCGCCGAGGCCGAGGCGCGCTGGCCGCTGCTGGGCTGCACGGTGATCCACCGGATCGGGCGGCTGTTGCCCGGAGAGACAATCGTGCTGGTGCTGGCCGCTTCGCCGCATCGCCATGCCGCGCTGGAGGCCACCGCCTTCCTGATCGACTGGCTGAAAACCAAGGCGCCGTTCTGGAAGAAGGAAAGCTTTGTGGACGGCGACGAGGCCTGGGTCTCGGCCAAGGAGGACGACGACGCGGCGGCGGCGCGTTGGGGGGAAGTTGGGTAGGGGAGGGTGTTCTTTTTGTGAACAAAAAGAACCAAAAAAACTTTCTGGTCCATCCATGCCGTTGGCGTACACCTCGCGGCGGGGTTGAAGCGGTACGCGACAAGTGGATAAAAGTT
>CAIWAJ010000692.1:0-9677 GCA_903910565.1 uncultured Rhodospirillales bacterium | reverse complement strand
GGCCCTTTTCGATGGCTTCGCTTTCATCCAGCTTCACCATGCCGGTTTCGGAGCCGACGATCAGCATGCCGTTGCGGGTGATGGTATAGCGCAGCGGGCGCAGGCCATTACGATCGAGACCGGCAATGACCCAGCGCCCGTCGGTGGCGGCGATGGCCGCCGGTCCGTCCCACGGCTCCATCACGGCGTTGCAATACGAGAACATGTCGCGATGCGCTTGCGGCATGGTCGCGTCGTTGCCGATGCTGGCGGGGATCATCATCGCCTTCGCCATCGGCGCGTCGCGGCCGGCGCGGACGAGTACTTCGAAAACATTGTCGAGTGCCGCGGTATCCGATCCGCCGGCCTGGATCACCGGTTTGATGTCGTCCATGTAGGCGTCGAGCCCGGGATCGGACAGACGGGTCTCGTGCGACTTCATCCAGTTGATGTTGCCGGTGACGGTATTGATCTCGCCATTATGGGCGAGCATCCGGAACGGCTGCGCCAGCCGCCAGGTGGGGAAGGTGTTGGTGGAGTAGCGCTGGTGATAGATCGCGAAGCGCGAGATGAAGCGCTCGTCCAGCAGGTCGGGGTAGAAGTCCGACAGGCTCTCGGCGAGGAACATCCCCTTGTAGATGATCGAGCGGCAGGACAGCGAGCAGAAGTAGAGCTCCGGGATCTGCGCCGCGATGGCCTGCTTCTCGATGCGCCGGCGGATCACGTAGAGATCGCGCTCGAACTCCGCCTCGTCACGGCCTTCCGGCGCCCACAGCATGATCTGCTCGATCTCGGGCCGCGTCGCATTGGCCTTCTCGCCGATGCAGGCGACGTTGATCGGCACCTGGCGCCAGCCATAGATGTGGTAGCCGAAGGCGATGATCTCGCTCTCGACGATCTGGCGGCAGCGCTCCTGCGCCGAGAGATCGGTCTTGGGCAGGAACACCTGGCCCACCCCGATCGGGCCCGGGCGCAGCCGGTCACCGCCGCGGCGGATCTCGTCGGCGAAGAAATCCGCGGGGATCTCGATGTGGATGCCGGCGCCATCGCCGGTCTTGCCGTCGGCATCTACCGCGCCGCGGTGCCATACGGCCTGCAGCGCCGCGATCCCGGCTTCGACCACGTCACGTCGCTTCTGCCCGTCGAGCGCCGCGACGAGGCCGACGCCGCATGCGTCATGCTCCATCGTGGCGTCATAGGTGCCCGCGAGGGCGGCCGTGTTGGCCGCCCATGAGGTGACGAAATCGGACCCGGTCTCGTGTGCCTGGCTCATATGTGCTCCTTCGCCTGATCCTTGGCGCGGGATCGCGGTGCGATCCCGCTGGGGATCAGAACCTGAGGCCGCGCGCGATCAGCGCGTCCTTGTTCTTGTTGATGGTCGCCTGATAGATCCGCTGGCCCCAGGCCTGCCCGGCCGCCATGCCCTGCTGCGTCACTGCCGGCAGGGTGGCGATCAGCTTCTGGCCGAGCGGCGTGGCGTAGAAGGCCTTGAGGCCCTTCAGGTCATCGACCGAGAAGTTGTTTGCCCACACATCGATGATCTGGGTGTTGAGATCGGCCTGCTGGGCAAGGAAGTCCGGCATCAGCAGCTCATCGACGATCGCCGCCGGCCCGCATGACGAGCTGGATCATCTGGTTGCGCAGGATCGAGATGAGCTGCTGCGATTGTTTGTCGGCGCCGATCATCTGAGTGAGCGCAGCGGCCTCGCCATGCGCCGCGGCCGGGGCGGCCGGCACGGGGGGTGGAATCGCCGGCGCCGCGGGAGCGGTCTGGGCCAGCGCGGTGCCGGCCATGAGAGTAGTGGCGAGGATGGAAAGGGCAAATCGCGTCAGGCGCATCGGGGTTACTCCGCTGCCACCGCGGCGGTGGCTTGTTGCACGTAGGCATGGATCTGCTGGGCCGCATCGCGGCCGTCGCGGATGGCCCAGACTACCAGTGACGCCCCGCGAACGATATCCCCGGCCGCGAATACGCCGGGCAGATTGGTCATGAAGCTCTTGTGGCCCACCTTCAGCGTGCCCCAGCGTGTGACGCCGACATCCGGCGCGGCCAGCGTGGCCGGCATGTCCTCGGGGTCAAAGCCGAGCGCCTTGATCACGAGATCGGCCGGCACGGTGAAGTGGCTGCCCTCGATCGGCTCCACCGACTGGCGGCCAGACGCGTCGGGCAGGCCGAGATGCATGCGCACGGCCCGCACCCCGGCGACGTGCTCTCCGCCGGTGAACGCCTCGGGGGCGGCGAGCCACACGAACTCCACGCCCTCCTCCTCGGCGTTCTTCACCTCGCGCATCGAGCCCGGCATATTGGCCTTGTCGCGCCGATAGAGGCACTTCACCGATGCCGCGCCCTGTCGCACCGCGGTGCGCACGCAATCCATCGCGGTATCGCCGCCGCCAATGACGACGACGTTCTTGCCCCGCGCATCGAGCGTGCCGTCCGCGAACGCCGCGACCTCGTCGCCCAGGCCGGCGCGGTTAGAGGCGGTAAGGTAGTCGAGCGCCGCGACGATGCCCGGCAGCCCCACCCCCGGCCCGCCAATCTCGCGCGGCTTGTAAACGCCGGTGGCCACCAGCACGGCGGCATGGCGCGCCCGCAGCGCGCCGAGACTGACGTCGCGGCCGATCTCGACGCCGAGGTGGAAGACGATGCCGCTCTCCTCCATCAGCTTCCAACGCCGGAGCACAATGTCCTTCTCCAGCTTGAAGTTTGGGATACCGTAGATCAGCAGTCCGCCGGCGCGGTCATGCCGGTCATAGACATGCACCTGGTAGCCCTGGCGGCGCAGCTCCTCGGCCGCGGCGAGCCCGCCCGGCCCGGCACCGATGATGCCGATCGACTCCCCCCGCTCACGGACCGGCCGGATCGGCTTCACCCAGCCCTTCTCGAAGGCGGTATCCGTGACGTAGCGCTCCACCGCGCCGATGGTAACGCTTTCGAAGCCCTTCTCGATGACGCAGTTGCCCTCGCACAGCCGGTCCTGCGGACAGATACGGCCGCAGATTTCCGGGAAATTATTGGTCGCCGAACTGACCTCGTAGGCCTCCTCGAGGCGCCCCTCGGCGGTCAGCTTCAGCCAGTCCGGGATGTTGTTGGAGAGCGGGCAATGCACCTGGCAGAACGGCACGCCGCACTGGCTGCAGCGGCTCGCCTGGGCGGCGGCCTGCGGCGGCTGGTAGTCCTGGTAGATCTCGCCAAAGTCGCTCCGCCGGGCGGTGCTGTCGCGCTTTTCCGGGGTTTGCTGTTCGAGGCGGACGAACTGCAGCATACGATCGGGCAAAGTCGGTCTCCATCCCTGATGCCCGCGACGCAGCGCACCAGCGCCGACCGAGCCACACTGGCCCGTCTATCGCAGCATTTCGGGGCATGCGAGTCGTGTTTCGGGAATATGTCACTATTAGGGACCTATTTTCATTCATACCCGACCCTATTTTTCGCATTTCGGAAAGGATCGAGAGAATTTAGGTCCGATATGGACCTACCTCTCCTCGGCTGCCGTCCGCGCCTCGTCGCCCGGCCGGTAGCGCCGCAGATACGCCGGCACCACCGCCTCGATCGGCGTCGCCGCCACGCCGAGCGCCGCCAGCCCCTCCGCCCCCGCCTCCACCACGTTGTCGCGGGCGAGCAGCAGAAGTTGGTCGCGCGTCAGCGGCTTCCCCGGCACGTGTTCCAGCACCGCCGCCTGGATCTGCGCCAGCCATGGCGGCACCGCCACCATGCAGCGCGGCCGCTCCGTCTCGGCGAGGATGTAGCTCAGCAGTTCCCGCATCGTCAGCACGCGCGGGCCGCCGAGCTCATAGGTCCGTCCCGCCGCTGCGTCCGACAGCGCCGCCATCACCGCGTCCGCGACGTCCCCGACATAAACCGGCTGGAACCGCGTCGCCCCGCCGATCACCGGCATAACAGGCGAAAGCTGCGCCATCCGCGCGAACCGGTTGAAGAACGCGTCCTCAGGGCCGAACACCAGCGACGGCCGCAGGATCACCGCTGCCGGAAACGCCGCGCGCACCGCCACCTCGCCGGCTGCCTTGGTGCGGGCATAGAGGCTAGGATGCGCGGCGCTGGCACCGATGGCCGAGACATGCACCAGCCGCCGCACCCCGGCAGCGGCCGCCGCCTGCGCCACGGTGGCGGCGCCATCGACATGAATGCGCTGGAAATCCCCCGATCGGCCCTCGAAAAGGATCGCGACCAGGTTCACCACCACCTCGGCGCCCGCCACGGCGCGCGCCACCGCGGCGGCATCATTCACCGGCGCATGCAGCGCCACGATCTGCCCCACCTCGCCCATCGGCTTCAACGCGGCCGCCGCCTCGGTGTCCCGCCCGGCGATGCGCACCCGGTATCCCGCCGCCGCAAGTCGCTTCACCACATAGCGCCCGATGAAGCCCGAACCGCCGAAAACGGTCGCGATCTGCGCTGCCATAGTCATCTCCTGCCGAATGCTGACCTTGATATGGACCGCCACCGGCGTGCTCAAAGGACGAACTAAATGTTTTCTGCCTGTTGACGTGCCGCCCGGCGAAGGCTACTAGGCCCGCCCACCGCATGCCCGACTTGCCCAGGTGGCGGAATTGGTAGACGCGCAGGTTTCAGGTACCTGTGGCCGCAAGGTCGTGAAGGTTCGAGTCCTTTCCTGGGCACCAAACGGAGCGTGAGCGCGCGGCGGAATTCGCCGGGCGCGTCTCAGGCGCCGTGCCGACCGAGCCGCGTGTGCTACCGAACCGCGTGTGCTCTGGCATGAGCGCATGACGAACGGGACACAGGCATGGCTGAGGTGACATTGTTCATGGCCAACGCGACCATCCATCTGCACAAGCACGATCTGCCCGACGGGCTCGATCTCGGCCCCGTCGTGGCGGTCGACACCGAGACCATGGGCCTCAACCCGCATCGCGACCGGCTGTGCCTGGTGCAGCTCTCCGCCGGCGACGGGCAGGCCCATCTCGTCCAGCTCATCCCCACCGCACTCGGCGGCCGCGGCTATGACTGCCCCAATCTCGCGCGGATGATGGCTGATCCCGGCGTCACCAAGCTGATGCACTTCGCCCGCTTCGATGTTGCCGTGCTGCAACACGCGCTCGGCATCACCTGCGCGCCGGTGAAATGCACCAAGATCGCCGCCAAGCTGGTCCGCACCTTCACCGACCGCCACGGCCTCAAGGACCTCTGCCGCGAGCTGGTCGGCGTCGACCTCTCCAAGCAGCAGCAGACCTCCGACTGGGGCGCCGTGGAGCTTTCGCCCGAACAACTCACCTATGCGGCGTCGGACGTGCTGTATCTCCACGCCCTGTGGGCACGGCTCGAGGCACTGCTGATCCGCGAAGGGCGCCACGAGATCGCCGAGGCCTGCTACGCCTTCCTGCCCACCCGCTGCCGGCTGGACATGCTGGGCTGGGAAGCCCCCGATATCTTCGCCCATTGAGCGCCCGGTTCAGCCGCGCCCGGGATCACACAAAACGGTGCGTTGACCGCCGCGATTTGCTACCCCTACATGCATGAAGGCGCGATCCGGATCACACCGCCCATGACTGTCGCCACCGCCACCCTGCCGCGCGATATCGAGGTTGCCCGCTCCGTGCTGGCAACCGAGGCCGCAGGGCTGCGCGCGCTGGCGGATGGGCTCGATGCGCACTTCGCCGCCGCTGTCGATCTGCTCGCCGGCGCCACCGGGCGCATCGTGGTGAGCGGCATGGGCAAGTCCGGCCATGTCGCCCGCAAAATCGCCGCCACTTTGGCCTCCACTGGCGCCCCCGCCCTGTTCGTGCACCCCGCCGAGGCCTCGCACGGCGACCTCGGCATGATCGTCCCGGGCGATGCGGTGGTCGCGCTGTCCAATTCCGGCGAGACCGCGGAACTGGCCGATCTGATCGGCCATTGCAGCCGCTTCGGCCTGCCCTTGGTCGCCATCACCGGGCGCGCCGGCAGCACGCTCGCCAAGGCCGCCAGCGTGGCCCTCGTGCTCCCCGAGGCACGCGAGGCCTGCCCGATGGGGCTCGCGCCCACCACCAGCACCACCATGCAGATGGCCCTCGGCGACGCCATCGCCGTCGTCCTCCTCACAAGGCGCGGCTTCGGTGCCGCGGATTTCCGCCAGTTCCATCCCGGCGGCCGCCTCGGCGCCCGCCTACGCCTGGTGCGGGACCTCATGCACGGCGCCGCCGAACTGCCGCTCGCCAGCGAAGGCACCCCGGTGCGAGACGCCTTGCCGGCGATGACCGCGAAGCGCTTCGGCTGCGTCGGCATTGTCGCGGCCGATGGCCGGCTCAGCGGCATCATCACCGACGGCGACCTGCGCCGCGCCCTCGGCCCCGGCCTGCTGGAGGCCGCGGTGGAAACGGTGATGAGCCGCACCCCGCGCACCATCGTCCCCGACGCCCTGGCCGCCGAGGCGCTGCACGTGATGAACGCGCGGGACCGCCCGATCACCGCCCTCTTCGTGGTCGACACCGCCCATCGGCCACTCGGCCTGCTGCATATGCACGACCTGCTGCGCGCGGGGATGGCATGAGCGGCTCGGCCAACCGCAGCCCGGCCCCGCGCCCGCCCGGCGGCCGCATCCTCGCCGTCCAGCCGCGCAAGCCGCCCTCCCATGGCGCCATCGCCCAGCGCCGCTGGATGGTCGCGCTGGCCAAGCGTGCGCTGCCGGTGCTGGCGATCGGGCTGCTGGTGCTGGTCGCCGTGTGGCCGGAGATCGCGCAGCAAACCGATCGCGCCCGGCTGGTCTATCGCCGCGGCAGCGTCATCCCGGAAAGCGGCGTGCTGACCGCGCCGCGCTATCGCGGCGAGGACGACAACCATCAGACCTATACGCTGACTGCCACCTCGGCCCGCCAGGTCGCGGCGGACCGGGTGGATCTCATCGCCCCGATCGGGGACATCACCCTGACCGGCGGCGCCTGGCTGCAGGTGCAGGCGTCCGGCGGAACCTATCTGCAGAAGGCCGCGCAGCTCGATTTTTCCGGCGAGGTAACCCTCTACCGGGATGACGGTTCCATGCTCATCACCGACGCGGCAACGCTCGACCTGCGGGAGGGTGCCGCGGCCAGCGCGGCGCGCACCCACGCCGAGGGCCCGTTCGGCACGCTGGACTCCCAGGGTTTCACCATCACCGAGCGCGGCCGGGTCGCCCAATTCCATGGCCCCGCCCGCCTCGTGCTCGACGGAGGCCGGCCATGAAGCTGCTCGGCGCCATGGCTTCGCTTGCAACCCTCCTCGCCCTCCCCGCGGCCGCGCAGCCGATCGATCTCTCCCGCGGCGGCCCGATCGACGTCACCGCCGCCGGCGGGTTCGAATGGCGGGACCAGGAGCAGAAGGTGATCGCCTATGGCGAGGCCCGCGCGGTGCGCGCCGATGTCACCGTGCTCGCGGATCGGCTGGTCGCGCTCTACCGCAAGCGCGCCGGCGCCGCCGGAACCTCCACCGATTCCGGCGGCAACGAAATCTACCGGCTGGGAGCGGAGGGCAACGTCCGCATCGTCACCCCCACCGACGAGGCGGTCGGCGATCGCGCGGTCTATGACATCGACCAGGCGGTGCTGGTGATGACCGGCGGCGCGCTCAAGCTCACCACGCCGCAGCAGGTGATCACCGCGCGGGACAGCATGGAATACTGGTCCGACCGCCACATGGCCGTCGCCCGCGGCAAGGCGGTCGTGGTCACCACCGACGGGCGGCGCATCAGCGGCGATACGCTGGTCGGCTACACCACGCCCGCCGGCGAACCGGCGGCGAAACCCGCCGGGCCCGACGCCTCCGGCAAGCTCCAGCGCGTCGAGGGGTTCGGCAATGTCGAGGTGCGCACCACGACCGACACCGTGCGCGGCGATCGCGGCGTCTATGTGGTCGATCTCGGCACCGCCCGGGTGGTCGGCAATGTGCGGGTGACCCATGGGCAGAACCAGCTCAACGGCCCGGCGGCCGATGTGAACATGAAGACCGGCATCGCCCGCATGATCGCCGATCCCGGCGGGCGGGTGCAGGGCATGATCGTACCCAATGACGCCCAATCCGCCGCCTCCGCCCCGCCCGCGGCGAAGGTGCCGCCCGCCAAGCCGGCGGCTAAAAAACCATGACCGAGCTGCGCGTCCTCCCCGGCTCCGGCGGCCTCGTCGCCACCAGCGTCGGCAAGGTCTACAAGAAGCGCCCGGTGGTGCGGAACGTCTCCGTCTCCGTGCGCCGCGGCGAAGTGGTCGGCCTGCTTGGCCCCAATGGCGCCGGCAAGACCACCACCTTCTATATGATCGTCGGCCTGGTGCGGCCTGATTCCGGGACCATCACGCTCGACGGCCACGACATCACCGGCCTGCCGATGTATCGCCGCGCCCGCCTCGGTATCGGCTACCTGCCGCAGGAGGCCAGCGTCTTCCGCGGCCTCACGGTGGAGCAGAACATCATGGCGACGCTCGAAGTGGTCGAGCCCGACCGGGACCGGCGCGACCAGATGCTGGACGAGCTGCTGGCCGAATTCGGCATCCTGCATCTGCGCCGCACCACCGCCCTCGCTTTGTCCGGCGGCGAGCGCCGCCGCGTGGAAATCGCCCGCGCGCTTGCCACCCAGCCCAGCTACATCCTGCTTGACGAACCCCTCGCCGGCATTGATCCGATCGCCGTCGGCGAAATCCGCGACCTCGTCGCCCACCTCAAGGACCGCGGCATCGGCGTGCTGATCACCGATCACAATGTTCGAGAAACCCTTGAAATCATTGACCGTGCCTACATCATGCATGACGGGCAGGTGCTGATGGAGGGCCGCCCCGAGGAAGTCGTCGCCCATGCCGATGTGCGCCGGGTCTATCTCGGCGAACGGTTCAGCCTCTGATGCCATCGGGCGCCATCGGCCACAACGGTGGCCCGCCGCTTGAACCCGAGGAAGATCCCGGCGCCGTCTCCTGGCGCTCCTATGTCTGGCGCCGCGCCCACAAGCGCGCCTGGAAAACCCCGCCCCGCGAAATCGCCCTGCGCCGCCTCGCTTGCGCCGAGGAACTCGGTATCTCGTACCACGAATACACGCTCGAACTGAAGGAACGCGGCCGCCACCTCTGAGGCCCGCCGTTAACCATCCATAAAGCCTGTCGCGCGTATTTTAATCGGGATGTCCCGCTCCAAGCACGATTCTTGCTTGCCACCCGCCGCCGTCCGCGCTGCATTGCGACAAGCATGACCGCAACGCAGTTTCCACCCATCGATTCCGGGGGCCCCTGATGGGAATGGGCCCGCGCCTCGACCTCCGCCAGTCGCAATCGCTGGTGATGACGCCGCAACTGCGGCAGGCGATCCAGTTGCTGCAGTTCAACAACCTGGAAGCCGCGGCCTTCGTCGAGCAGGAGCTTGAACGCAACCCGCTGCTCGAACGCGACGAAGGCCTCAACGAACTGATCGGCGAACGCGCCGCCATCGACCAGCGCGACATCCTGGCCCCGCCGCGTGATACCGCGGACCAGGTCAGCCGCGACGTCCTGCCTGCCGAAGGCGCCGGCCCGCTCGACCAGGCCGAATACGCCGAACCCTATGACCCCGGCGGCGCGTCCGACGGCGTCCGCACCGGCGCTTCCAGCGCCACCGCCTTCGAAGGCGACGATCGCGGCATCGACGACCTTGCCGAAACCCGTGCCACTTTACGTGACCATCTGAGCGAGCAGGTCCGCCTCTCCTTCGCCAGCCCCATCGAACGCACCATCGGCGCCGCCATGATCGCGCT